>NZ_JCALCV010000024.1:0-87546 GCF_059812525.1 Mycobacterium sp. NGS51 | reverse complement strand
TGTCGCCCGGGGACACGCACGCTCGCGCAAAAATTAGCAGCCTCGTAGGCGGGCCCCGAGATAGTCGGCCACGCCGTCGAGCGCTACCCGGTCCTGAGTCATCGCGTCGCGCTCCCGAATGGTGACGGCATGATCCTCGAGGGAATCGAAATCCACTGTCACGCAGAACGGCGTCCCGATCTCGTCTTGGCGCCGATAACGCCGCCCGATCGCACTGGCGTCGTCGAAATCGACGTTCCAGCACTTGCGCAACTCGGCGGCCAGATCACGCGCCTTGGGGCTGAGATCGGCATGCCGCGACAGCGGCAACACGGCGGCTTTGACCGGCGCTAGCCGCGGATCCAGCCGCAGCACCGTGCGTTTGTCCATGCCGCCCTTGGCATTCGGCGCCTCGTCTTCGTGGTAGGCGTCGATCAGAAATGCCATGAACGAGCGGGTCAACCCGGCCGCCGGCTCGATCACATAGGGCACGTAGCGGCTGTCGGTGGCCTGATCGTAGAAGGACAGGTCGACACCGGAATGTTTTGCGTGCGTGGACAAGTCGAAGTCAGTGCGGTTGGCCACGCCTTCCAGTTCACCCCACGGGTTGCCCTGGAAGCCGAACTTGTACTCGATGTCGACGGTGCGGTCGGAGTAGTGCGACAGCTTGTCCGCGGGATGTTCGAACAGCCGCAGATTGTCCCCGTCGATACCCAAATCGACATACCAGGACAGTCGTTCGTCGATCCAGTACTGATGCCACTCGCGCGCCGTGGACGGCTCCACGAAGAACTCCATCTCCATCTGCTCGAACTCGCGGGTCCGGAAAATGAAGTTGCCGGGGGTGATCTCGTTGCGAAAGCTCTTGCCGATCTGCCCGATACCGAACGGCGGCTTGCGGCGCGCTGTGGTGACCACGTTGGCGAAGTTGACGAAGATGCCCTGCGCGGTCTCCGGCCGCAGGTAGTGCAACCCCTCCTCGGTTTCGATCGGCCCGAGGTAGGTCTTGAGCATCATGTTGAACTCGCGCGGCTCGGTCCACCGACCGGGCTCACCGGTCTCCGGGTCGCGGATATCAGCAAGACCGTTCGGCGGCGGATGACCGTGCTTGGCCTCGTAGGCCTCGATGAGGTGGTCGGCGCGGTAGCGCTTGTGCGTGATCAGCGACTCGACCAGCGGGTCGTGGAACACCTCGACATGTCCGGAAGCAACCCACACCTCGCGCGGCAGGATGATCGAGGAGTCCAGGCCGACGACGTCGTCGCGGCCGGTGACCACCGAGCGCCACCACTGCCGTTTGATGTTCTCCTTGAGTTCCACCCCCAGCGGTCCGTAGTCCCAAGCCGATTTGGTGCCGCCGTAGATCTCCCCGGACGGGTAGACCAGGCCGCGTCGTTTGGCCAGGTTCACGACAGTGTCGATGACGGACGCCACGAGGTGCTGCTCTCCTGTTGTCGATGGGGCGTTGAGCACCGTCATCGTAGCGACCGACCCCGGGCACCTTTGACATGCATCAGTGCGCATGTGACAGTGGAAGTAACCGATAACGGTTCCCATAGCTTCCCAACAGCGCAGGTGATGGCATGTCCCCCTCGACCTCAATGGCCGCCGACGGCGACGAGCTGGTCGGCAGCCACGAACACAGCGGATCGGCGGCATTCCCCGCGCCACCGTCGCGGGAGATCCTCGACGCCGCCGGTGAGCTGCTGCGGGCGCTGGCCGCGCCGGTACGCATCGCCATCGTGCTGCAGTTACGCGAATCCCAGCGTTGCGTGCACGAGCTGGTCGACGCGCTGGGCGTGCCGCAGCCGCTGGTGAGCCAGCATCTGAAGATCCTCAAGGCCGCCGGGGTGGTCACCGGGGAACGGTCGGGCCGCGAAGTGCTCTACCGGTTGGCCGACCACCATTTGGCACACATCGTCGTCGACGCCGTCGCCCACGCCGGTGAGGACCGGCGCTCATGACCCGCGCCGGCGACGATGCAGAGCGAAGCGATGAGGAGGAGCGGCGCTCATGACCAGAGCCAGTGTGCGCTCCACCCGGCAGCGGGCAGCGATCTCGACGCTGTTGGACACCCTCGACGAGTTTCGGTCGGCCCAAGAGCTGCATGACGAGCTGCGCCGGCGTGGTGAGAACATCGGCCTGACCACCGTGTACCGGACGCTGCAGTCGATGTCGGCCGCCGGATTGCTCGACACCCTGCGCACCGACACCGGGGAAACGGTCTACCGGCGCTGCTCGGAGCACCATCACCATCACCTGGTGTGCCGCAGCTGCGGGTCCACTGTCGAAGTCGCCGGACACGACGTCGAACAGTGGGCCGCGCAGGTTGCTGCCGAACACGGGTTCTCCGACGTCAGCCACACCATCGAGATCTTCGGCACCTGCTCGGAGTGTCGAAGGTAAGTGCCTACCCCGATGGCGAGCGTGCGAAAACCCGGGAAACTGCACGGCGTGTCGACCGGGGACACGCACGCTCGCGGGGAAGGCGGCCAGACGAAATGCTAAGCAGTCAGTGCGCTGCGGATCTCGGCCCCTTTGTCCAGCACCATCAAAATCAACGTACGGAGCGCGTCGTCGGTCAGACCGGCGCCCGGAAAGTTGTAGCGCAACATCACGTCGGCGGTTTTTCCGGAGTTGCGCTTGGCGGTAACCTCCCTGACTTTCTCCACCAATGCCACCGAGCCCAACAGGGTGCTGTCCGCTTGCGCGGCTACTCGATCGCGAACCTGCTTGTTGAGCACCAGATCCCACGCCAGCACCTGGGTCAGCGACACCAGGTCGAGATCCTCGACAATGGTCACCACTCGCAGCGACGCGAACGTCCCGCCGTGGCGCACTGTCAGCGCGCCGTCGGCTTCCTCTTCGACGCGCAACACCGCGCCGAGTACCGACGCCAACCGCTCCTGCAACGACGACATCAGGCGGTCCCGAAGCGTCGGTGACGGGAAGCATATTCTTCGCAGGCCGCCCACAAGTCGCGGCGGTCGTAGTCGGGCCACAGCTTGTCCTGAAAGATGTACTCGGCGTAGGCCGCCTGCCACAACATGAAGTTGCTGGACCGCTTTTCGCCCGAGGTGCGCAGCAACAGGTCCACGTCGGGAATGTCGGGCCGCTGCAGGTGGCTGGCGATCGTCGCCTCGCTGACCCGCTCCGGGTTGAGCTTGCCGGCGGCCGCCTCACACGCGATATTCCTTGCGGCTTCGGCGATTTCGGTCCTGCCACCATAGTTGACGCAGTAGTTCACGGTGATGACGTCGTTGTTCCACGTCATCTCTTCGGCGATCGCCAATTCCTTGATGACACTGCGCCACAGCCGTGGCCGCGATCCCACCCAGCGTATCCGCACACCCATATCCTTGAGGTTCTCTCGCCGGCGTCGCACCACCTCGCGGTTGAATCCCATCAGAAAGCGGACCTCCTCAGCAGAGCGCTTCCAGTTCTCAGTGGAAAAGGCATACAGGCTGAGCCACTTGATGCCGATCTCGATTGCCCCACAAGCGATGTCGATCACCACCGCCTCACCCATCTTGTGGCCTTCGGTGCGGGGCAATCCGCGCCCCGTGGCCCATCGGCCGTTGCCGTCCATCACGATGGCCACGTGATCGGGCAATTGGCCGGCCGGAATCCGCGGCGGTGCCGCCTTCGAAGGGTGCTGCGGCGGCCGGCGCGGCCCACCGTCGGGCGACGGCGGCAGCTCCGGGAAGACGACAGGCCACGTCGAGGTGTCCGGGAACGTCGGGTAGTCATCGGGCGCCGGGGGCAACTGCGGAAAATCAGCCGGCTTCTGTTTCCGCACCATGGGCCACATCCTGCCCGACCACTGAGACCCGGCGGTCGGCAACCGTACGGTCCACCCGCTGCATCCGCTCCACCAGCGGCAACGTCCGCAATTGCCGCTCGAGATGCCATTGCAGGTGCGCGGCCACCAATCCGCTGACATGGCTGCGGTGGGATTGCGGTGCCGTCTGCGCGGCCTCCCAGTCGCCGTCGTGCAACGCGGACATCAGCTCCAACACACCCAGCGGCGGCGTGGTGGAACCGGCTGGGCGGCAGTACCCGCAAACGCTGCCGCCGGCAGCGATGTGAAACGCCCGATGCGGACCAGACGTGGCACAGCGGGCACACTCGGTCAGCGCCGGCGCCCATCCGGCGATACTCATCGCACGCAGCAGATAAGCATCCAGCACCAGCTCGCGGGGTCGCCGCCCATCGGCCACCGCCCGCAGCGCACCGACAGTCAGCCGGTGCAGTGCCGGGGCCGGCGCCCGTTCTTCACCGGCGAGGCGTTCGGCGGTTTCCAGCATGGCGCACGCACAGGTGTAGCGGCCGTAGTCGCTGACGATGTCGGTGGCGAACGCGTCCAGCGACACGACCTGGGTGACGATGTCCAGGTTGCGCCCGGGGTGCAGTTGCACATCGATGTGGGCGAACGGCTCCAGCCGCGCGCCGAACTTGCTGCGGGTACGCCGCACACCCTTGGCCACCGCGCGGACCAATCCGTGGTCGCGGGTGAGCAGGGTGACGATTCGGTCGGCTTCGCCGAGCTTGTGCTGGCGCAGCACCACCGCCCGATCCCGGTACAGCCGCATCAGACCAGTTTGTCATCGCGCCGCGACATCACCTTGCCCACGCGCCGATAATGTCTAATACCGATGAGTAGCACTTCCGGCCCCCGCTTTCCGACCCTGACCGAGCAGCTCTACCAGCTGGCCAACAATGAGGTGAGCTCCGACGAGCTGGTCCGCCGCGCACTGCACGCTATCGATCGCAGCCAATCGACGCTGAACGCGTTCCGTGTGGTCCGCACCGAGACCGCGTTGGCCGACGCCGCCGAGGCCGATCGGCGCCGTGGCGCCGGCGAACAGGCGCCGCTGCTGGGTGTCCCCATCGCGGTCAAAGACGACGTCGACATCGCCGGGGTGCCCACCGCGTTCGGCACGTCGGGAGATGTCCGGCCGGCCACCGTCGACGCCGAAGTGGTACGACGGCTCAAGGCGGCCGGCGCGGTGATCGTCGGCAAGACCAATACCTGTGAATTGGGCCAATGGCCGTTCACCAGCGGACCCGGCTTCGGGCACACCCGCAACCCGTGGTCGCGCAAGCACACGCCAGGCGGGTCATCGGGCGGCAGCGCCGCAGCGGTGGCCGCAGGTCTGGTCGCCGGCGCGATCGGCTCCGACGGCGCCGGCAGCGTGCGCATTCCCGCCGCCTGGACCCATCTGGTGGGCATCAAGCCGCAGCGCGGCCGCATCTCGACCTGGCCGCTACCGGAGGCGTTCAACGGCATCACGGTCAACGGCGTGCTGGCCCGCACGGTCGAGGATGCCGCGCTGCTGCTGGACGCGGTGTCCGGCAGTGCCGACGGTGACCTGCACAAACCGCCACCACTGACGGTGTCCGACCACGTGGGCACCGCGCCCGGTCCGCTGCGGATTGCGATGTCAACACGGTTCCCCTACACCGGTTTTCCGGCCCGGCTGCACCCGGAGATCAAGGCGGCCGTCGAATCGGTGGCCGATCAACTGCGGCTGCTCGGCCACAGCGTGGTGGCCGGCAACCCCGATTACGGCCTGCGGTTGTCGTGGAACTTCCTGGCCCGCTCCACCTCGGGGCTGCTCGACTGGGCCGAACGGCTCGGCGACGGCGTCGACCTGGACCGGCGCACCATGTCCAACATGCGGATGGGCCGGCTGCTGTCGCAGTCGATACTGCGCGCGGCCCGCGCACACGAAGCCGCCGACCAGCGTCGGGTCGGCTCGATCTTCCGCATCGTGGACGTCGTGGTGGCGCCGACGACCGCCCAGCCGCCGCCTCCAGTGCACGCGTTCGACCGTCTGGGTGGCCTCGGCACGGACCGGGTCATGATCGGGGCGTGCCCAGTGGCCTGGCCGTGGAACGTACTGGGCTGGCCGTCGATCAACATCCCGGCCGGGTTCACCGCTGAGGGGCTGCCGATCGGCGTTCAGTTGATGGGACCGGCCAACAGCGAGCCGTTGTTGGTGTCGCTGGCAGCGGAATTGGAGGCAGTCGGCGGCTGGGCCGCCAAGCAGCCCGAAGGGTGGTGGAACACCGGCACCGGGATACAGCCCGCGCAGTAATTCACATTGCGCGGCTGATGATCTCTTTCATGATTTCGCTTGTGCCGCCGTAGATTCGGTTGACCCGTGAACCGGTGTACATCTGCGCGATCGGGTATTCCATCATGTAGCCGTAGCCGCCGAAGATCTGCAGGCAGCGGTCCACGATCTTGTCGCTGGCTTCGGCGGCGAACAGCTTGGCCATCGACGCGGTCCCGGCGTCGTTCTTGCCGTCGATGTACTGCTGGATCGCGGTGTCGACCGTCGCCTTGATCGCGAACGCCTCGGCCTTGCACTCGGCCAGGGTGAACGCAGTGTGTTGAAAGTCGCCGATTCGGCGTCCGAAGGCCTCGCGGTCCTTCGAGTAGCGCACCGCCTCGACGATCGCAGCCTCTGCTAACGCTGAGCACATAGTTGCGATGATCAGCCGCTCCCGCGCGAGTTGCTCCATCAACTGGTAGAAGCCCAAGCCCTCTTGCTCGCCGAGGCGGTTGCTTACCGGCACCCGCATCTCGGAGAAGAACAGCTCTCGGGTGTCCTGGCCGTGTTGACCCATTTTCTCCAGCACCCGGCCGCGTTCAAAACCGGCGAGGTCCTTGGTTTCGGCCACGATCAACGACACACCCGCAGCGCCTTGCGCGGGGTCGGTCTTGGCGACGACGACCAGAAGGTCACAGTGAGTTCCATTGGAAATGAACGTCTTCGACCCGTTGATGACATAGTCGTCGCCGTCGCGGATCGCGGTCGTGCGTACCGCCTGCAGATCCGACCCGGTCCCCGGTTCAGTCATGGCAATCGCCAGCACCAACTCGCCGCTGATGATGCCCGGAAGCCAGCGCGCACGCTGCTCGTCATTGCCGTAGACGTCGATGTAGTGCGCCACAATCGGCGAGTGCACCGCGAATCCAAATCCGTTGTCATGGGCGTAGACCAGTTCCTCCTGAACAACGGCATGCATGCCGAAGTCGCCACCCAGACCGCCGTATTCCTCGGGCAATTCGAAGCCGAGCAGCCCGGCTTGGCCGGCCTTCGTCCAGAATTCCCGATCGACCGCGTGCTGCTTGGCCCACCGCTCCTGGTTGGGTGACGCCTCCTTGCGGAAAAACTCCGCCGCATGCTTGCGCAACTCGCGGTGAGAATCGGTCTCCCAGGACGGGCGGTAATCCGGAAACAACTGCGACATGACGGGCAATAACCTCCTTATAACGACGATACAGCTGTATCGTATACCAGTCAGCCGTACAGGACCGAAGGAGGCGGTTGGATGGTCAGCCCGCGCGCATCCGACGACCTGACCGCGAAAGCGCGGATTCGCAACGCGGCGCTCGAGCTGTATGCCCAACATGGCGAAGAGCGGGTCTCGTTGCGCGCCATAGCCTCCGAAGCGGGGGTAACCCTCGGGCTGGTCCAGCATCACTTCAAGACCAAGTCCGGGTTGCGCGAGGCGGTCGACGGGTTCGTCGCGGATCACTTCGCTCAGGCCATCGCGGCGGCACCCTCCGATGGGACGCCCGCCGACATCGCTGCCGCGCGTGACGAGGCGGTGCGGCAGATGCTCAAGGACAACCCTGCCGTCGTGAACTACGTGCGACGTGCGGTGCTGGAACCGTCTGAGCAGCGGCTGCACTTGCTCGAGGTATTGGTCGACCTGACCCGCAGCGAGGTCGGCATGCTGCGCGCCGCAGGGTTGGCATCCACGAAGCGCCGCGAGTCCATCCAAATCGTGGGTGTGCTGGTGCGACAGATGGGCGAGCTGCTGTTGCAGCCGCTGGTCGATGCGGTCTGGGACCGGGTTGCCCGCCGGAGCGACGGACCCAAGCCGCGGCTGTCGATCACGGTCGAGGGATAGTGCCCGACGGCTTGTCAGGCGTGGCGGATCGCGCGGTAGGCCGCTCGACCGACCAACTCCCCGAGTTCGTCTGGGCTGTAGGTGTTGTCGGGAGCGAGCAGGCTGCGCACGCCGGCTTCGCCTATTGAGACGAACAACTCGACGAGAACCGGTAGCTTGCGCATGGCGTCGCGGGTATCCCAACGTTGCAAATCGGGCTGGATCAGTTCGGCGAACTGCTCGGCTACTCTTCGGCGCCCCCGCGCGAACAACTCCGCGACGTCGGGTCCCGGGTTGCACCAGAACAGTGTCCGCCAACTGTCGGGCTGGTCGGCGACCGTGCGGAGCAGCGCCTGCATACCGCCCACGAACGCCTGCTGTGCGCTGTCGCGGCGGCGGCCGGGCGTGGGATAGGCGGCCAACACGCCGGTGAGCAGCTTTTGTTCCTCGCGGGCAAGCAGGGCTTTGATCAGTTCGATGCGATCCGCAAAACACGCATACACGACGGGGCGGGTCACACCGAGCCGCTCCGCGACGGCGCCGATGGTCACCGCCGGGATGCCACCGTGCAGTGCGATCGCCTTAGCGGCGTCCAGCACCTGCGGACGCCGCCGTTCCGGGCCAAGATGGGCCGCCCGTGGCCGATGAACGGCAGCACGCGAGACGGTTGCTTCACCCATGAAGGAAAATGCTACGCTGCTGTAGGAATCGTTGCCAACGTGACACGCGGAAGGACCCCTCATGCCCCTGCGCACTGTTGAGCCCGCCGAGGACTACGGCTTCTTCGGCCCGGAGTCGGTCACCTGGAAAGTGTGGAGCTATCCGACGTCACTCACAGTCGGCTTCATCCGCTCGGTGGTGATCGAGGAACTCGATCCGGCTCTGGTGGCCTCCGTCGACCACACGCACGACATCTACAACCGGCCGCGCACCCGCTACGACCGCACGCTGCGCTACTTCGCGATGGTGGCGTTCAGCGATTCCCGCTCCACGTCGCAGGCCGCCGATGTGCTGGTGAAGGTTCATTCCAAAGCGATCGGCACCGAGCCCTACAGCGGGCAACGCTACGACGCGAACGATCCGCACTCGCAGCTGTGGATCCATCTGACCGCCTGGCACTCCATCCTGTACGCATACGAGAAGTACGGCCCCGGCAAGCTCTCGGCCGAGGAAGAAGCCCGCTACTGGGAAGACTGTGCGGTCGCCGCCGAGTTGCAGACCTGCGATCCGGCCGACGTGCCGCGGAGCCGGGAGGGCATCCGGGCCTACTTCGAGCGGATGCGCCCGCAACTGTCCGGCTCGCCGATCGCCCGCCAGGCGATGAAGCACCTGATCAACGGCGCGGCGCTGATTTCTCCGCTGCCGCGCTACCTTGCCCCGCTCACCTGGCTCATCAACCGCACCCTGCGAGCCGGCGTGATGGCCACCATGCCGCAGTGGATGCGCACCATGGGTGGGTTGCGGCAGTCGCGATTCAGCGATGTCGCCGTCGTCCCGATTCTGCGAGTCGCCTTTGCGGCACTGAATGTCAGCCCGCCGGCGATTCGTCTCCAGGTGCTACGACTGCTGTCCCCTGCGACGGTGCCGGTCGTCGCCCCGGTGCTACTCGGAGTGCCGCCGCAAAACCCGGTCGTGCTCACGCCGGCCGAAGCCCGTGAGCGCTACGGCTACGATCGGCCAGCCGACGCGCACTTGGAGTGGCGCGCCAAGCAGCACACCCGCGTGTTCACCGACGGCGCGGCACCCAGCGATCAAGGGCTGATCGAATCCCAGCCGATTCTCGGATCGATCAGTTGATGTCGCCTCGCCCTAAACCCCTGACCCGCACCGCCGTTACAGCCATTGCCGCAGCACTGGCTGTGAGCTGCTCGGGCACCGACCCCGCTAGCCTCGGGTCCACAACTGCAGCGTCGACCAGCCGAATTGCCACTCCCAGCGGACAATTCGTCGTGCAAGGCGTAATCCTGCACAAATACAACGAAACCGGCGGGCCGACCGGACCACTTGGAGCCCCGATCTCCAATGAGCAGTCGGGACCCAACGGCGGTCAATACAGCAAGTTCCAAACCGGGGTGATCTATTGGTCGCCACGCACCGGGGCCCATGCCCTGTCCGGCGACATCCGATTGACGTGGCTCAACCACGGCGGCGCCGAGGGTCCGCTCGGCTACCCGACCAGCGACCAACACGCCGTTGCCGGCGGCTGGCAAGCGGAATTCGAACACGGCACCATCACCTACACCGACGGTCAGCCTCACATCAAGATTTACCAGTAGCACTGGTAACGGCGTCAAAACCCCAGTCGGCCAAGCTGCTTGGGGTCGCGCTGCCAATTTTTGGCAACCTTGACGCGCAGGTCGAGGTAGACCTTGGTGCCCAGCAGCTTCTCGATTTGGCCGCGTGCGGCAGTACCCACTTCCCGCAGCCGGGCACCGCCCTTGCCGATCACGATGCCCTTCTGGCTGTCCCGCTCCACGTACAGCACCGCATGCACGTCGATCAGGTCGTCACGCTCTTCGCGCGGGTTGACTTCGTCGATCACCACCGCCAGCGAATGCGGCAGTTCGTCACGCACCCCTTCCAGCGCCGCCTCGCGGATGAACTCGGCCATCAGCACTTCCTCGGGTTCGTCGGTCAACTCCCCGTCGGGATAGAACGCCGGGCCGGGCGGCAGTGCGGCGGCCAGCACGTCGATCAGCACGTCGATCTGCTCACCGGTGACTGCCGAGACCGGCACGATCTCGGCCTGGTCGACGAGCTCGCCGACCGCGGCCAGCTGCGCAGCCAGCTTGTCCTTGGCGACCGTGTCGATTTTGGTGACGACGACGACGAGTGCGGTGTTGGGTGCGATGGAGCGAATCTGTTGCACGATCCACCGGTCCCCCGGGCCGATTGCCTCGTCGGCGGGAATGCACAGGCCGATGGCATCGACCTGGCTGTAGGTGTCGCGCACCAAATCGTTGAGGCGCTTGCCCAACAGCGTGCGCGGGCGGTGCAGTCCAGGCGTGTCGACCAGGATGATCTGGAAGTTCTCCCGGTGCACGATCCCGCGGATGGTGTGGCGGGTGGTCTGCGGCCGGTTCGACGTGATCGCGACTTTGGAGCCGACCAGCGCATTGGTCAGCGTCGACTTTCCGGTGTTCGGGCGGCCGACGAAACAGACGAAGCCGGAACGGAATTCGCTCATGGGCGGTCAGCCGGCGCGGTCACGACGGGTTCCCGGCGCCGTCGGTCAGGATTATCGCCGCTGTCGGGGACAGTTCGCGGACCGCGGCGATCCCGGCGTCGTCGGCAGAGCCGGCCACCAGTACCGCGGCCTCCAGCCCGGCAGCACCACTGGACACCGCCGCAGCGACCGCCGTCTGCAGGGCAGTCAACCGCAGGACCGAAAGTCTTACCGGCGCGGCGGCGTAGGTACGGCCGTCGAGATCACGCACCGCCGCGCCACCGTCGGCTTCCGCGCGGGCCATCGCCGAGCGGGCCAGCACCACCAGCTTGGCGTCCTCGCCGTCGAGTGATTCAGGCATTGGTCTCCTCAGCACCATGACCGTCGGAATCGATACGGCTCAGCAAGACAGTGCCGATCCGCAGACGTCCGCGATGATCCGGGCCGCCCTCCGCGTGCAGTCGCAGACCATGGGATATCACCTCTGCGCCCGGCAGCGGCACCCGGCCCAGCTCCAGTGCCAGCAGGCCGCCGACGGTATCCACGTCGAGATTGTCGTCGAATTCCACACCGTAGAGCTCACCGACATCTTCGATCGGCAGCCGCGCCGAAACTCGGAACCGGTTGTCGCCCAGCTCTTCTACCGGAGCGGTCTCGGCGTCATCGTATTCGTCGGCGATTTCGCCGACGATCTCTTCCAGCACATCCTCGATCGTCACCAGGCCGGCGATCGCGCCGTATTCGTCGACCAGCAGCGCCATGTGGTTGCGGTCGCGCTGCATTTCGCGCAGCAGCGCGTCCAATGGCTTGGAGTCCGGTACGAACACCGCGGGCCGCATCACCTGCGCCACGCTGGTGTCGCGGCCTCCGTTGACCGAGTAATACGTCTGCTGGACAAGGTCTTTGAGGTATACCACGCCGAGGATGTCGTCGACGTTCTCACCGACCACCGGCATCCGGGAATGCCCACTGCGCACCGCCAGTGATGTCGCCTGCCCGGCCGATTTGTCGCTTTCGATCCAGATCATCTCGGTGCGCGGCACCATGACTTCGCGGGCCGGAGTATCGCCGAGTTCGAACACCGACTGGATCATCCGGCGCTCGTCGGCGGCAACCACGCCGCGTTGCTGGGCCAGGTCGACGACCTCGCGCAGCTCGATCTCGGAGGCGAACGGGCCGTTGCGAAATCCACGTCCGGGTGTGAGCGCGTTACCCAGGAGGACCAGCAGCCGGCTGATGGGCATCAGCAGCCACGAAATCACCTGCAGCGGAAAGGCAGCCACTAACGAGATGGAGTAGGCGTTTTGGCGGCCGAGGGTGCGCGGGCCCACACCGATGACGATGAAGCTGATCACCACCATGATCGCCACTGCGACGATCAATCCCCAATCCCGGCTGACGTTATGGCGCAGGAAGAACACCAGTAGCGCCGTCGCGGTGATCTCACAGGTGATTCGTAGCAGCACCACCAGGTTGATGTAGCTCGGCCGATTGTCCATCACCTTGGAGAGCCGCACGGCGCCAGGTCGCCGATCACGCACCAGTTCCTCGACACGGGCCAGTGACACCGTGCTGATCGCGGCGTCAATCGCGGCGAACAGCCCACCTAGGCATATCAGCGCAACAGCGCCGAACAGCGGAGCATATCCGTTCACGGCTCGTCGAAAAACCTTGACTTGTCCAGCAACCGACGGTCTCGTTCGAACTGACGGTCCAGACGATAGGACTCGACCTGATCGGCGACCCACTCCTCGAGCAGCCCGCGTTGCAGGGCGAACATCTCCTTCTCCTCGTCCGGCTCGCCGTGGTCGTACCCCAGCAGATGCAACACCCCGTGGATGGTCAGCAAGGCCAACTCGTGGCCCAGCGAATGACCGGCGGCGGTAGCCTGTTCGGCGGCGAATTCCGGGCACAGCACGATGTCACCGAGCATGGCCGGCCCCGGCTCCGGGGCGTCCGGGCGTCCCCCCGGCTCGAGCTCGTCCATCGGGAAGCTCATCACGTCGGTCGGGCCGGGCAGGTCCATCCATCGCATGTGCAGATCGGCCATCGCCGCGGTGTCCAGCAGCACCATCGACAGCTCCGCTGCGGGGTTGACGTCCATCTTCGCGATGACAAACCGTGCCACGCTGATCAATTCGGCCTCGGACACGTCGATGCCGGATTCGTTGGCTACTTCGATGCTCACGATGTCACCGGCGACTGCGGCCGCCGGACGCCCGCCGCGCGGACCGGTTCAGCGTCAGGCCCGGCTCCTCGTGCTTGGCGTAGGCATCCACGATTTCGGAAACCAGTCGATGGCGCACCACGTCGGCACTGGTGAGCTCGGCGATGTGGATGTCGTCGATGCCCTCGAGGATGCCGACTGCTGCCCGCAGCCCGGATCGCGCGCCGCCGGGCAGGTCGATCTGCGTGACGTCGCCGGTGACAACGACTTTGGAGCCGAAGCCTAATCGGGTCAGGAACATCTTCATCTGCTCGCCGGTGGTGTTCTGGGCCTCGTCGAGAATGATGAACGCGTCATTGAGGCTGCGACCACGCATATACGCAAGCGGTGCGACTTCAATGACCCCGGACGCCATCAACTTGGGGATCAGCTCCGGATCCATCATGTCGTGGAGCGCGTCGTAGAGCGGCCGCAGATACGGGTCGATCTTCTCGCTCAGCGTGCCCGGCAAAAAGCCCAGGCGCTCACCGGCTTCCACCGCCGGCCGAGTCAAGATGATGCGGGTGACCTGTTTGGTCTGCAGTGCGCTGACCGCCTTGGCCATCGCCAGGTACGTCTTGCCGGTGCCGGCCGGGCCAATGCCGAAGACGATGGTGTTGGCGTCGATCGCGTCGACGTAGCGTTTCTGGTTGAGCGTCTTGGGGCGAATTGTTTTGCCCCGGCGCGACAAGATGTCCAGGGTGAGGACTTCGGCTGGTGACTCGTTGCCGGTGCCGACCAGCATGGCGACACTGTGGCGCACCACCTCCGGCGTCAGCGTTTGACCGCTCCCCACGATCGCGACCAATTCCGAGATCACCCGTTCGGCAAGCGCGACATCGGCAGGCTCACCGGAAAAGGTGACGGCGTTGCCGCGCACATGCAGGTCGGCAGTCAGGATTCGTTCAAGTGCCCGCAGGTTTTCGTCGGCCGAACCCAGCAGGCCCACGACGAGGTCGGGCGGAACGTCGATGCTGCTGCGAACCTGCGAAGACGGGGAGTCAGCAGCGTTGGTCTCGCGGGGCGTCACGTGGCTTCTGATGCCTGCTTTCTGCGGTTTTGACAGTCGATTCGGTGTCCCAGTCTACCGCTGGGGCCGTCCCTCGTCTGCGGTGTGCGGTTTCGACAGCAGCGTATTGGCCGGCAAGTCCTGGTCGAGCACCTTTCGTGCCTGCACGGCGCCGGTGATCGGCAGCTCGGTGTCGTCGAGCAGGCCGATCTGTGCCAGCAGCGACGCCTGATCCCAGTAGATGCGCTCGTAGGCGACCTTGCCGTTCTCGATGCCCATCACGACCACCACCGGCAGCATCACCGGACGGCCGGTAGGCGCCACGTTCGGCAGGAAAGCCGGCACCGGTATGTCGTGGGTAAACGACATGATCATCTCGTCGACGACGCGATCGCTGCCGACGGTGCGGCATACGGGGCTGATCGTGGTGTCCTCGGGCCAGTGCCCGATGAAGTAGTTCGTGTAGAACTCGGTGAGCGCCGCACCGCCGACGCCGCCCATCATCGTGGGGACGTGGTTGACGTTCGGCTCGGCGACCATGGTGGCCATCGTGGCGGCCACGTCCTTGGCGACGAACTCGTCGGCCACGTGCTCGTCGAAGATCGCGCTGAGATCGTGGGCCTGACGCATGAGGGACGCTCCCTTCAGGTGCTTAAGCTGTGATTATGACGACCGCGCATTCATCGGATAGGGCTTATCGTTCGTGAACTTTCGGTATCTCGAGCTTCTGCGCGCCGGATGGGGTCTGACGTTGCTGATCGCCCCGCGTGCGGTGCTGGCCCGGGCCCGCGCTGTGCGGATCGATCGCAGGGCAATTGTCATCACCCGCATTTTGGGCGCACGCCAAGTCGTGCAGGCATCGTTGTCGGGAACCCAACCGACTCCGGAGATCCTGGCGGCCGGCGTCTGGGTGGACGCCGTGCACTCGCTGACCGCGCTTGCGCTGGCGGTCGCCGACCACCGTCGGGTCCGCGTCGGTGTAGTCGACGCGGTCGTCGCTGCGCTGTGGGCGGCGGTGGGCGCCTATGACCTGCGTCGCGGCAACGTCCCACCGGACGACCACGCACGACTCCGCAACCAGTTGGCGCGCACGGTTATCGGCGCCCTCCCGGGCGGTCGCGCGGTGATGGCCCAAGCGCGAAAGGCACGGGCGGGCTAGCTCGATTGCCACCGCGGCGTCAGCACGCCCAGCGCGCCCAACGCCACCGCGGCCGCTGTCGACGTGCGCAAGACGGTCGGACCCAGCCGGACCGCCACTGCACCGGCGTCGGTCAGCGCAGTGATCTCGTCGGGCGTAATCCCGCCCTCGGGGCCGACGATCAGCACCAGCGAATCCGCTTGCGCCAAAGCCAGTTCCGTCAGTCGCTCGGTCGCCGACTCGTGGAGCGCCAGCACCACTGCACCGCACGCGATCGCGTCACGCACCCGCTCAACCAACCCCGCGGTGGACAACACGCCGTCGACCGCGGGGATATGAGCGCGGCGGGACTGCCCGGCCGCCGATCGGGCGACCGCGCGCCAACGGCGCAGACCCTTCTCGATCCGGGCACCATCCCAGCGCGCCACGCAGCGGGCGGCCTGCCAGGCCACGAAAGCATCGGCGCCGGCCTCGGTGGCCAGCTCGATCGCCAGCTCCGAGCGCTCAGCCTTCGGCAGCGCCTGCACCACCGTCACCGGCGGCCGCCCCGGCGCCACACTCCAGCGGTCCAATACCCGCGCGGAAAGCCCGCCGCGGTCGGCCTCTTCCACCTGACAGCGGGCCAGCGCGCCGGCGCCGTCACCGAGCAGCAACTCCTCGCCGGGACGGATGCGCCGAACTGTCGCGGCATGAAACCCGTCGTTCCCGCCGAGGACAGTCAGCGCGCCGATCTCCGGCAGCGACTCGACGTAGAACAGACCGGCCACGGGCCGCTCAGCGCCCGGTGAACGTCTCGCGCAATCTGCTGAACAGTCCGCTGGTGGCCGTCCCCTGCGTGGACCGGACTTCGGGCACGTCGCGGGTGCGGCGGGTCTTGAGCTCGCGCAGCAGTTCGGAGTCGCGGTGGTCGAGTCGATCCGGCACCACAACGTCGACGTGGACGTGCAGATCGCCACGCGCTCCGGAACGCAAATGCGGCATTCCGTGACCGCGCAATGTCGTCACCGACCCGGGCTGGGTGCCCGCCGGAATCGTGATTTCGGTGATCCCGTCCAGAATCGCGTCCACGGTCACCGAGGTGCCCAACGCCGCATCGACCATCGGCACCGAGATCGTGCAGTGCAGGTCGTCGCCGTCGCGGACGAAAATCTCATGCGCGTGCTCGTGCACCTCGACGTACAGGTCGCCGGCCGGTCCCCCGCCAGGCCCCACTTCGCCCTGAGCAGCCAGCCGAACCCGCATGCCGTCGCCGACACCGGCAGGGATCTTCACGTTGATCTCCCGCCGGGCCCGCACCCGGCCGTCGCCGCCGCACTGGTAGCAGGGGTCGAGGATGACCTCGCCAACACCGCGACAGGTCGGGCAGGGCCGCGACGTCATCACCTGGCCCAGCAGCGAGCGCTGCACACTTTGCACTTCACCACGACCACCGCAGGTGTCGCAGGCCACCGGCGCCGAATTCCCGTTGGTGCCGCGCCCCTGACAGCGGTCACACAGCACCGCAGTGTCGACGGTGACCTGCTTGGTGACTCCGGTCGCGCATTCGGCGAGGTCCAGCCGCATCCGCAGCAGCGAATCCGATCCGGGCCGGACTCGTCCGACCGGTCCGCGGGACGCGGCACCACCACCGAAGAATGCCTCGAAGACGTCGCCAAGACCGCCGAAACCCGGGAAGCCGTTGGCTGACGCCGCGTTTTCCAGCGGGTCTCCGCCCATGTCGACGACGCGCCGTTTCTCCGGGTCCGACAGCACCTCGTAGGCGACGCTGATCTCTTTGAATTTCGCCTGGGCGGCCTCGTCCGGATTGATATCGGGATGCAGCTCGCGCGCCAACTTGCGATAGGCGCGTTTGATCTCCGCATCGCTCGCGTTCGTGCTCACGCCGAGCAGACCGTAATAGTCGCGTGCCACGCCTGACCTCTCCTATGCCGCGTTTACGCGGCTATCCAAACATTCGGGTACAGCAATTATCGAGCACCCAGCACTTCGCCGATGTACAAAGCAACCGCAGCGACACTAGCGATAGTTCCCGGATAGTCCATTCGGGTGGGTCCCAGCACACCCATGCCGCCGTAGACGGTGTCCATCGAACCGTAGGCAGTGGACACCACCGAGGTGCCCATCATCTGCTCGGCTTCGGTCTCGTGGCCGATGCGCACCGTCACCTTGCCGGCTTCCTGCTGGGCCGCCAGCAACCGCAGCACGACGACCTGCTCTTCCAGTGCTTCCAGGACCGACCGCAGCGAACCGCCGAAGTCAGCGGTATTGCGGGTCAGGTTGGCGGTCCCGCCCAGCAGCAGCCGCTCTTCCCGGTGCTCGACCAGCGACTCCAGCAGCACGGTGGCCGACCGGCCCACGGCATCCGACAGGCTGTTGGACTGCCCACCCCGCCCGTCCAGGTGGCCGACGAGCTCCGCGACGGCAATCGATGCCGCCGCAAGCTTCTTGCCTTCCAGCGCCTGGCCGAGCATTTCTCGCAGCTGAGACAGCTGATGATCGTCGATGGTGTCGCCGAGCTCGACGACGCGTTGGTCCACCCGGCCCGAGTCGGTGATGACCACCATCAGCAACCGGGCCGGCGTCAGCGCGATCACTTCCAGATGCCGCACGGTCGACGTCGACAGCGTCGGGTACTGCACGACGGCCACCTGACGGGTCAGCTGCGCCAGCAGGCGCACCGCGCGGCGCAGCACGTCGTCGAGATCCACACCGGACTCCAGAAAACCCTGGATGGCGCGCCGCTCGGCGACCGAGAGCGGCTTGACGTCGTCCAGCCGGTCGACGAACTCGCGGTAGCCCTTCTCGGTGGGCACCCGCCCGGAGCTGGTGTGCGGCTGGGTGATGTAGCCCTCGGCCTCCAGCACCGCCATGTCGTTACGGACAGTGGCCGACGAGACACCGAGGTTATGACGCTCCACCAGCGACTTCGACCCGATCGGCTCCTGGGTGGCGACGAAGTCGGCGACGATCGCGCGCAGCACCTCGAAGCGACGCTCGTCGGCAGTCCCCATCCCAATCACCTTTCTGACCCGGCCTATTTTACGGTGATCGTCGCGCGACTAGCCTTGTCAACCATGCTCACGTCGGTCGGGGCGCCCAGGTCGGTCGGGGAATGATCTTCAAGGGAGTTCGGGAGGGCAAGCCGTATCCCGACCATGGCCTGTCCTATCGGGATTGGTCTCGGATACCCCCTCGGCAGATCCGGCTCGATGAACTCGTCACGACGACGACGGTGCTGGCGTTGGACCGGCTGCTGTCGGAGGACTCGACGTTCTACGGCGATCTGTTCCCGCACGCGGTGAAGTGGCGGGGGATCCTCTACCTCGAGGACGGGCTGCACCGGGCGGTACGCGCAGCGCTGCGTAATCGCACCGTGTTGCACGCGCGCCTGCTCGACATGGACGTGGTCGGCCAGCACGCGTAGCAACCCGGTCACGTTTTGGCGGCTGCCGGTGTCGAGGTAGGTGAGACCGCTCGATAGGAGGACCGCCATGCCACGAATCGCCGGAGTCTCGGACCGCGACGCCGGACTGGGCGCGAAGATCGCCTTTTTCTTCACCAAGCGGCGTTTCAAGCAGATGACCGGCCGCCAAACCGCCACCATGCTCGAACCGCTGCAGATGTATGCGTATATCCCCAAGTTGCTCAACGCGATTGGCCGATTGGAGCTGGCGGAGTCGAAGCTGGACATCCTCAGTCCCCGTCACCGTGCGCTGGCCGAGCTCAAGTCGGCGACGACGGTGCGCTGCGAATACTGCATCGATCTCGGCTCCCAGATCGCCCGCGGCTGGGGGATCAGCGACGAGGAACTGCTGGCGATGGCCGACTATCGCAACGCCACCTGCTTCTCCGATCTGGACAAGCTGATCCTCGAGTACGCCACCGCCATCAGCCGTACACCGGTCGAGGTGAGCGACGAGCTATTCGACAGGCTGCGACCGCATTTCGACAACGCTCAACTCGTCGCGCTCACCCATGTCATCAACCTGGGCAACTTGCGGGCCAGGTTCAATCTGGCGCTCGGCATCGGATCGTCGGGCTTTTCCGACGGCAGAGTGTGCGCGTTGCCCGAGACCGGCACGTGACCGCAGCTGCGACGCTGGCGGCGCGCTTTCAGGCGGCGCGTCCGCGACTGGCCGCGCTCGCCTACCGGATGCTGGGCTCAGTGGATGACGCCGAGGACGCGGTGCAGGAGACGTGGCTGCGGTTGAGCGGTGCGGATGTTGACGGTATCGCCAACCTCGACGCCTGGCTGACCACCGTGGTGGCACGGATCTGCCTCAACGGCTTGCGCGCCCGCCGTACCCATGATGAATTGCCCGCCGGCATACCGGAACCCATCGTGGACGCGCCCGGCGAGCTCGACCCCGAACACCAGGCGCTGCTGGCCGACGCGGTCGGGCTGGCCATGTTCGTGGTGCTGGACACGCTGCCGCCGGCGGAGCGGCTGGCGTTCGTGTTGCACGACATCTTCGCGGTGCCATTCGACCAGATCGCGGAGATTGTGGACCGGTCGACGGACGCCGCCCGCAAGCTGGCCAGCCGGGCACGGCGGCGCATCCAGGACGCGGCGCCAGACCCCGACACCGACCTCAAAGCCCAAAACGCCGTCGTCGACGCATTTTTCGCGGCCGGCCGCGCCGGCGATCTCGACCGGCTGGTCGCCGTGCTCGACCCGGACGTGGCGCTGCGCGGCGACTTCGGCCCCGGCCAATCCCGCTCGGTGCGGGGCGCGTCGGCAGTGGCCGGTCTGGCGCGGGGTTACGCCGCCGCGGAGCGGGAAGCGCGCCCCGCCACCGTCAACGGCGCCGCCGGAGCGGTGATCTTCGTGGCCGGTCAGCCGGCCGCGATCATGGGATTCGTGGTGCGCGGTGGACGTATCACCGCGATCGACGTGCTGGCCGACCCGGCGCGCATTGCGCGGATCGACCTCAGCGCGCTAACCGCCTGATTCGCCCGCGGCCCGCGCTGCGTCAATTGGTAGCCGTGGCCGCCTGCACCAGTGCGATCGCGGCGTCGTGCTGCAGGATCCAGTTGCCGCCCTCGTTGACGAACGCGAGCTGCTTGGTGACCGGCCCGGCGAACTTCGGACCCGAGATGGCCACGTCGGCGGTGGCCGCATTGGGGCCGGCCGGCTGGATATTCGTCACAGCGAACTGCTCCGGAAAGTTGCCGTTGCGGTAGGCCTTTCTCAGGTCATGGTCGGCCACGTGACCCTCGTTTGGACTGATGCCGCCCTGCACCAGGTTCTGCTTGGTCGTGTATGACACGCCGGCATTGGTCACCTGGTTGCACAGGTTGGTTATCTGGTCAGCGGTCGGCACGTCTTCCGGCGCAGCGGGCGGCGGGTCCAGCGGAAGCGGAGCTCCGATGGCGGCGAGTTGTACGTGAACGGAAGCGGGCGTGTTTGCCAAGGCGGCCACGCCGCCGGCCGCGGTGCCGATTGCGGCCACCGCCGCCACACCGGTGACAAGGGCTTTCACGGTCATAGCTGGTCCTTTCGTGCCGCGAGGGTGCACAAATGATACGGGCATCACGAGCCGTGTTGCCGTGCAAACACGCACGCTCACGGAAACTGGGTCGCGACGAGATCAGTGCCCCGAGGCGGCCTGCAGCAGCGACATCGCCGAGTCGCGCGACAGCATCCAGCTGCCCTGATTGACGAATGTGACGCTTTGGGTGACCGGCGCGGTGAACTTGGGACCCGAAACTGCCACGTCAGCGGTAGCCGCATCGGCGGCCGCCGGTTGGATGTTCGAGATGTTGAAGGACAACGGCAATTGCCCCTTCTTGGCGGCCTTTTGCAGTGCGTGGTCAGCCATGTGAGCCTCTGTCGGACTGATCCCGCCTTCAACCAGCCCGGACTTGTTCCCGAACGGAATGCCGGGGTCGGCAAGGCTGTTCAAGACGCTGGTCAGCTGACCGGCGGTCGGCAGGCTTGCGGTCTGGTCCTGGGGCAGCGGCGCGCTGAAGACGACGGGCTGAACCTGCGCTCCAGCGGGGGTGCTGAACGCAACGGACGTCACGCCGGCGGCGGCGGCTCCGATTGCGGCGACGGCTGCCGCACCAGCGGCGAGGGCTTTCACGGTCATAGCTGTTCCTTCGGTCGGCATAGGCACTGATACTGGTGTGTCGCATTTGCGGCCGATTGCGTTACATCGCAGCTCAAGCACGGCCTGACCCGCGGTTAAGCCTGGCTTAGACTCGGGAGTTCGGCACGGTGAGCCGCCGGAAAGAAGCGAAAGGGCCCGCGATCAGTTACCCCGAGCAGACAACATATGCGTTCCGTCCCGGCGTCACCTGCGTGACCACCCCCGCGGGAGCTGTGCTGCTGAACCCGCCCCGCAGCGAGAAGCTGCCCCGATTGTCTCCGAGTCAGCTGCGGGCGCTCAAGACTCTGAACCTGGGTCCGGCAACGGTTTCGGAGATATCGACGCCGGCAGACGGCGGCGACGCCGACACACTGATCGATCAGCTCATCGCCGGCGGCTGGCTGACCATCGCGGTGCGCGACGCCGGGAGCGAGCTGTACTCCATTCTGCCGTTCGGGCGACCCGCGCCGCGATCCGAACCACAGTCGCCGGGTACTGGCGTGCTCTCGAAATTCGCGGTACTGCATCGCGATTCGGATGGTTTCATTCTCGAGCACCCGCTCGCATGGTGTGATCTGCGGATCCACGACGCACGGCTGCTCGGCTTGCTCGACGAAACTTCCGCAGCCGAACCGGGGTTACCGCCTGGCGTCGTCTCGCGATTCATCGAGGACCTGCACTGGTGCGGCTTCCTGCCTCCGGCGAGTGAGGAGGACCGCAGTTTCGAGTCCCTCAGCTGGAGCACACCGGATCTGTGGTTCCACCGCCGCAGCACACTCGGCGAACGCACCGTCACCTGGGAGCATTTCGGTCCGACCAAGTGGGCCAAGGATCGATTTCCGCAGCCTGCCGCGCGTAGGCCGGATTATCCCGGTGAACCGATCGCGCTGTTCGTCCCCGACCTGACGGTCAAACGAGCTCACGACCCGACGCTGACAGCCGTTCTCGAGGACCGTGTTTCGACGCGGACATTCGATGACGCTCGTCCGATCACCGCCGAGCAACTCGCCGAGTTGCTCTACCGCACGGCGCGGACGCGGCGCACTCAGCCGGTCGGCCTGGGTGAGGAACTCCTGTCCCGGCCATACCCATCCGGTGGCGGGATCTACGAACTCGAGTTGTACCCGGTGGTGCGGAATGTCGCCGAACTACCGCCGGGCATGTATCACTACGATTCCTTTGACCATGCGCTGCGCCCAGTGGCCGGCCTGGATTCGAAAGCGGTGTCTGCGCTTGTCAAACCAGCTTCGGCGACGCTGACCGGTGGCGCCGAGCCCCAGGTGCTCATCGTCATGGCGGCGCGGTGCGGTCGCATCATGTGGACCTACGAACAGATCGGCTACGCAGCCATTCTCAAGGATGTCGGCGTGCTGATGCAGACGATCTATCTGGTCGCCACCGCGATGGGCCTTGGTGCGTGTGCCCAGGGCTTCGGTGACACCGCGGCGTTTGTGGCGGCTACCGGGGTCGACGAGCGACAGGAATGCAGCGTCGGCAGTATCATCATCGGCTCTCCCGGGCCGACCTGATCATGTCGGGTCATTCCTGGGCGAGAACCTGCTCATCGGTCAGCGCAGCGACTTCGACGTAGGCCCGCGCGATCACCGTGAGGCGGTCTGGTGTACCGCGTTGCGCTTCACGCTGATTCAGCCGCTGCGCCAAGCCGGCGGCGGTTCGTGCGGCAAACAGGTCGGCGACCACTGCGTGATCGATTTCCAGCCAGTCACGCACCCGTGCGATCACGGTGGTGGCCAGCACTGAATCACCGCCCATCGCGAAGAAGTCCTGTTGTACGCCAACACTATCCGCGCCCAGTACCTCAGCGACGATCATGGCGAGCGCCGCCTCCACGTCGTTGCTCGGGGCACTGTCTCGGGTGTCCGCGGCCTGCGGCTCGAGTAGTTTGTTCACCGCGCGACGGTCCAGTTTTCCGTTCGGCGTCAACGGAATCTGTTCCAAGTCCACGATCCGCTTGGGAACCATGTAACTCGGCAACACATCGGCGACAGCCGTGGCAACAGCGTCAACGTCGACCGCGTCTCCGACAACCGCGGCAACCAAAGTGGGTGCGTTGGCTCCGATCACAGCGGCGACGGCGTGGCGCACGCCGGGCACCGCCCGCAGCGCGCTCTCCACCTCGCCGAGTTCGACGCGGTAGCCGCGGATCTGCACCTGATCGTCAGCCCGGCCGAGGAACTCGATGGTGCCGTCCGGCCAGTATCTGGCCATGTCGCCGGTTCGATACCACCGAATACCGTCGTATTCGACGAAACGCTCCGCTGTTCGCTGCGGATCGTTACGGTAGCCCGCTGCGACGTTCGCGCCGCCCACCCACAGTTCCCCGGGCACCCAATCGGGGCAGTCGCGGCCCGCGGGGGAAACCACCCGGCACCGCACATTGCGTAGTGGCATGCCGAACGGCACCGTCGCCCAGTGCGCTGGTGGTTCGCCGGTCACTTCGCAGATCGTGTGATGGATCGACGTCTCGGTCGCGCCGCCGAGACCGGCGAACCGGCACCCCGGCACCTGCTTGGCCAGACGGCGGGCCAGATCAGCGCCGACCCAGTCACCGCCGAGGGTGACGGCCCGCAGCGAGTCGCCCAGTCGGTCACCGCCGAGCTCCAAGATCATGTCCAGCATGCTGGGTACGCAGTTGAGGATCGACACCCGGTGATGGCGCAGCAACTCCACCCAGGTGGTGGCTGCGGCCCGTTGCTCGGAATCGACAGCAACCAGCGAGCCACCCGCCGACAACATGCCGAAGATGTCGTAGACCGATGCGTCGAATTCGAGCGCAGACAGCGCGAGTACCCGATCGACACTGCCGACCTCGAACCACTCGTTGACGGCGTCGATCGTGTTCATCGCCCCGCGGTGGCGGACATCCACTCCCTTGGGTAAGCCCGTCGAGCCGGAGGTGAAAATCACGTAGGCGATTTCGTCGACGTCGGTGAAGACCGGCGCCGACAACGGCGCGGGATAGTTGCGCGCGTCGTCGATGGCCAGGCACGGAATCGACGCGCCCATCTCTGCGCCCGCGCAAGTAAGCGCCGCGGTGACGTCCGCGGTCTGAAGTATCTTGGCGCGCCGTGCCGCTGGCTGATCGAATCCGATCGGCAGATAGGCCGCCCCGGTCGCAAGTATCCCGAGCACCGCCAATATCTGGTCGCGACCTTTGGGGAGCTGAACAGCGACCGTGTCCCCGGGCCCCACACCGCAGGCATGCAGCGCCCCGGCAACGGCCAGTGAGCGTTCGGCGAGTTCGGCATAGCTCCATGCGCCGGCATCTTCGCCGACGCCCCATACCACGGCGGTCGCATCGGGTGTGGCCGCAGCGTTTTCGAAGAAGCCCTGGTGCAGGCACCGACCGCTGACCGGGCCGGCAGTCGCATTGACCGCTGCCCGAACTTGCGCCTGGTCGCTGGGCAAGCGCAGTACTGCATTTGCGTCCCAGCCTGCATCACTCTCGGTGAGCCGTTCGATCGCGTCGGTGAACCTGGCGAACATGGTGTCGATCAGGCCCGGCGGAAAAGCCGACTCTCGGACGTCCCAGTTGACCAGCAAACCACCGCGCAGCTCGGTGATCTGGGCATCGAGTAACACCTGGGGGCCCTGCGACACAATCCACACCGGGTCGCCGAAGGTCTCGATGACGTTGTCGGCGAACAGTTCACCAAGATCGAGGGCACTGGTGAAGACGACCGGGGCAAGCACCGGCTCGTCGCGATGTCTGGCCAGATCTCGCAGCACATCGAGTCCCGAATACGCGGAGTGGCTTGCGCTTTCGTACATCCGGCGCTGGATGGCCCGGGCCCGGTTCGCTACCGACATGTTTTCGGAGACATCGACTTCCAGCATGACCGATGAGGTGAAGTCTCCGATCACCCGGTCGATGTCGGGATGGACGGAGTGGCGCTGAAACAGCGGAACGTTCAAGAAGAATCTGCTCTGGGCGGTCCAGCCGCCGATGGCGTCGGCGAAGATGGCCGCCACCGCCATCGCCGGCGTGACCCCGCGCTGGTGGGCCCCGACCATCAGGCGCTGCTTGGCGGCCGGTTCCAGCCAGTGTTCGTGGCGCACAGTGCGATGCGACGCCGCGTCGTCGCCACCGGCGAGCGTGGGAAGTTCCGGTGCGCCGGGCATGGCGGGTAGCCGCTGCTGCCACCATTGCCGGTCACCGTCGCATGCGGCGCTGTCTGTGGTGTGCTCGGTTCGATACCGGCGGTAGCTGTAGCCGGGCGTCGTCAGCGTTGCGCCCCGGTACAGCTCAGCGAGCTCGGACACCAGTACGCGGTAACTCATGGCATCACCGGCCAGCATGTCGACGTCCAGATGCAGCCGGCTGCGGTTCTCGTCGTACAACGTCAATGCGACGTCGAAGACTTGACCGTCTTCGATGGCCAGGCGCTGGTGAGTTTTACCGTCGCGCAACTCCGTCAGCGTGGCTGCGGTGGCGTCGGGGGGCTGCCCGCGCAGGTCCACCACGGCGAACACCGGCCGCCCGGGCCGGGGCATGGTTTGCTGGGTCCCGTCGGGCCGGAATCGGGTGCGAAGCATCGGGTGGATGGCGACGAGGTCAGACACGGCCTGCTCCAGGCGTACCGGATCTACTGTCCCGCCGTCGAATTCGACGTAGAGGTGGGCGGCCACGCCGCCGAGCCGCTGGTCATCGGAGCGACCGATCCAGTACGCGTGCTGCATGGCGGCCAGTGGGAACGGGGCGTTTTCGTCATCTGCGGCGACGACCGCGTCAACCGCGACCGGCTCGGCGGCGCTTTCCGTCTCGTCCACGCCGAGCAGCGCGTGCCAGGATTCCACTGTCGGGCTGGCGGCAAGTTGGGCGAAGGTGATGTCGGCGCCACGTTTGCGCCACCCTCCTGCCAGGGCCATCATTCGGATCGAGTTCAGGCCGAGCTGGATCAGGTCGTCGTCGTCGGCGATGTCTGCGGCCGGGCATTCGAGTTGGGCCGCAACGGTAGCCCTGATGTCGTCCCGGTGGATCCGCTCACCGTCGGGCAAACTCTGCCGCGGCGCCATGCCGGTCCCTTCTTTCCAAGCCAGCCGCGAGGGCCGCCACGCCGCGCTGCCAGAATTCTGCCAGCAGGTCGATGTCGGACATGGCGAACAGCGCATCGCTCCAGCGCAGGTTGGTGATCAGTTGTGAGCCGTCTTCGGTAGTGCCGACCAGGGTGCTGATGTTCAGCGCGAAACGCAGCGGCAGATCGGGTTCGGGGTCGATCGGCAGCGCAGTGATATGCGGTTCGGTGAGTAGCGACCATGGCTGGTCGCTGACACCACCGAGGTCCAGCCGGCCCAGATAGCCGAACTGGATCTGGGGTTCGGCCTGCACCTCGGGGATGCGCGCGATGTAACGGAGCAGACCGTAATCCAGGCCCTCGTTCGGGATCGCCCGCAACTGCGCTGCTACCGACTCGAACAACGCTGCGGCCGCATCGGGATCGTTCTCTGCCTGCTCGACGTCGAGCCCAGCCGCACCCGCGCCGATGCGCACTGGGAACGCCGTGGTGAACCAGCCGACCGTGTTGGTGGTGTCGGTGTCCAGCACGGTATCCGCCCGACCATGCCCCTCCAGGGCGACCAGCGCCCCCGCACCGGGATCTTGCTGCCGTGCCCGCCGCCAACTCGCCACGGTCATAGCGGCCACGGCCAACAGGAATTCGCGCATGCCTTCGGCCCTGACCAATCTGGACAACACCTGCGCGGTGACATCAACCGGGGTGATCACCGGCGTGACGCGCAGGGTGGACCAGGTGTCCCGAACGGGGTCCGGATGCCGCGATCCCAAGGCCGGATCGGCATCGTGGACCTGCGCGGCCCAATAGTCGCGCTGAGCCAACACCTCCGGCGTCGCCGCCCGCTCCCACATCAGTTCCGACCAACGGCGATAGGAAGTGAACTCTGGCAGCGTCTTCGGGGGCACCCCCGACTGCGTCATCCGCCATGCCTCAACAAGATCTCCCAGCATGATGTGCCAGGAGACCACGTCTACCGCCAAGTGGTGGGCGCTGATGAGCAGTACCTGCTCCCGGGCGCCGGAGAGCCATACCGCCCGCACCATCGCACCCCCGTGCGGGTCGATTTCGTCATTGGCCTTGCGGGCGTAATGCGTGATGGCCGAACTGAATTCCTCTCCGGTCATGCCCGACAAGTCCGCGGTGGTCAGCGCGTCGCCCGCATGGACCGAGCCTGGTTCACGGGTGACCAGGCGTGGCCCGTCGGGCGTTTCGGCCACAACCGATCGCAGTGTGTCGTGTCCGTCGAGCAGCAATTGCAGCATCGACTCGATGGACGATTCGTCGATATCGTCGGGCAGCCGAAGCAAAACTGTATGGGTGAAGCGGCGGTAGGCACCGTACTCGTACAGCCAGGACACCATCGGCAGCGGCAGCACCTCACCGTATTCGTCACCCTCGACGGGAGCTGCCGAGCTCACCGCCTCGTCGATGGCCGCTGCGAGTTGGCGAATTGTGGGGCAGGCAAACACCATCCGTGGACTTGCCATAAGGCCGCGCCGCTGAGCCTTGTGCACCAGCGAGATCGCCACAATGCTGTCGAGCCCGAGGGTGAAAAAGTCCTCGTCGACGTGTGGCGTCACCCCGTTGAACTGCTCTTCGAATACCTCACACAGCAGCCGTTCGGTGTCGGTGGACGCCGACGCTGCACCATCTTCGGCGACACAGGCAAGCGCATCTTCGGCCAGCCGATCCAACGCATGGCCGTCCAGCTTGCCGTTGGCGTTCACCGGCAACTGAGGTACTGCGACGATCCGCGCCGGAACCATGTACAGCGGCAAACGCTGGATGAGCGTGGCCCGCACACGAACCGGGTTGCCCTCCGCGTCGTCCTGCCACACAACGAATCCCACGAGCTGGGTGCTACCGGAACGACGAAGTACTGACACCGCAGCGTCGTGCACCTCGAGCAGGCTGCGCAGCGCCGCCTCGATCTCGCTGATTTCGACGCGGTAGCCACGGATCTTGACTTGCGTGTCGCCGCGACCCAGATAGCTGAAGGCGCCATCGGCGAGCCGGCGAACCACGTCCCCGGTGCGGTACATGCGCCGGCCGGGCCGAAAGGGGTCCGCCACGAACCGAGCCGCCGTCATCGCCGCCTTGCCGACGTAACCGCGCGCTAATTGGGCGCCGGACAGGTAGAGCTCACCGACGACGCCGTTGGGGACCATCCGCAAGCCCGAATCCAAGACGTAGCCGCAGGTTCCGGCATTGGCGGTGCCGATTGCCGGTGTTCTAAATTCACCGACCGCTGCCACCACCGCTTCGACCGTGGTTTCGGTGGGGCCATAGCAGTTGTAGACCGCGGCCGGCGACAGCGCGCGCAGCTGGTCCCACAACGCGGTATCGATCGCTTCGCCGCCCAATGCCAAGACTGAAAGGTTGCAGTCCAACAGCCCGGCGGCGCGAAGTTGGACAAGCATCGATGGCGTCGTATCGATCATGTCGATCCGGTGCGCGGCTATTCCGCGCACCAGCAGGTCGGCGTCGCGTATCTCCTCGGCGTCGAACAGGTGCAGCGCGTGACCGTCGAGCAGGCCGACCATCGGCTGCCACGATGCGTCGAAGCTGAACGACCAGGCGTGCGCGATCCGCAGCGGTCGGTTCAGCCGGCCCCGTGCCGGCCGGTAGACACGGTCGCGGTGGTCGGTGAAGTAGCTGAGGAGCGCAGCGTTGGTGCCGACAACTCCTTTGGGTTCCCCAGTGGATCCGGACGTGAAGATGACGTACGCGGCGTGCCCGGGGTGACGACGTATCGTCGGTGCGACGGCTGGGAGCCGCGAAATGCGCTGGGCCGCTGCGGTCTCGTCGAGAAGCAACGCGGGCAACCCGGCTTCGAGCAGCTCGGCGCAGGCCAGTTCGGTGATCGCCAATATCGGGTCGGCTTGGCGCAGCATCGACGTGATGCGCACTGCAGGCAGCGTGACGTCTACCGGCAGATAGGCGCCGCCGGCGGCCAGCACCGCCAGAATCGCGATGATGGATCGGGGTGAGCGCGGCAGCACAAGTGCGACAACTGTTTCCGGTCCGACACCGTTGGCAATCAACTCACCCGCCAACCGGCTCGCTTCGGCATGAAGTTCGGCATAGCTGTAACGCTCACCGCTTCCGGCAGTCAAGGCCGGCGCGTCCGGAGTCGCGGACACCTGCCGTTGGAACATCTCCCAGACCGTTTCGACCGGAGTGGGTATCGACAATGCGGCGACGTCGGCGCATTCGATGCGCTCGGCCGGGGTGAGAACGTCCAGTGCGTCCGGGCCGCCGTCGCCGACATCGGGAAGTTGGCGCAACACGACGAGTACTCGCTCGGCGATCTCGGCGGCCGGAAGATGCGGAAGCGCAGCGCGAATCGCCTCGACAACCACCACCAGGGCGTCGTCGTGCAGATGCGACACCACGGTCAACGGATAGTGGGTCAGGCTTTCCATCTCCACCGGGGTAAAGCGGGTGCCGTCGGCTTCGGTGACCGTTGTGATGGCGTCCTCGATGGGCGCATTCTCGAATAGAAACAGGCTGTCGAACAGGGGGCCCTGGCCGTACTGGCGCTGCAGTTCCGAGAGGCTGAAATACCCGATGTCACGCATTGCCGACAGTTCGCGCTGCAACCGGATGCATTGCTCGACCACGGATGTCGTGTTGCGCAACTGATGTACCACCGGCACGGCATTGATGAAAAGCCCGACCATGGTGTCCACCCCGGGCAAGTTCTCGGGACGTCCGGAGACGACGGTGCCGAACACGACGTCGCGGCGGTCGGTGATTCTGCCGAGGACGACGGCCCAGGCGAACAGGACCGCGGTACCCAACGTGATGCCGGAACTGCTGCTCCAGTGGCGCAGGCGCGCGGTATCGGCTGCGGACAGTAGCAGGGTTGCCTTCTCCGGCACCGCATCACCCGCGACGACGGTGCCTTCGGCCACCATGAGTGGCCCGGAGACCCCCGCGAGATACTCACACCAGGTGTTGAACGCGGCCGCCTTGTCCTGCTCGGCCAGCCAGACGATGTAGTCGCGATACGGGCGCGCGGCCGGTAGCGCGGCCAGCAATCCGCCGGCCCGATACACGGCGAGCATCTCGGTGAAGAACACCGCCAGCGCCCAGCCGTCCACCAGGATGTGGTGGGCGGTGAAGATCATCCGCCGTCGTGACTCCCCCGGCACCGTGAGCAAGACGATCCGCAGCGCCGGACCCCGGCTCAGGTCAAACCGGCGTCGCCGCTCGGATCGCGCAATCGACTCGAATTCGGTTGGCAGCGCAACGCGTTCCGACCACGGCAATTCCGCCTCGACCGGCACGATCTGCACCGGCTTGGGCACGCCCCGATCCCAGAATGCGGCCCGCAGGTTCGGGTGCCGAACCAGCATGGCGGCGGCGCTGCGGCGCAGCAATGCGACGTCAACCGGGCCGTCGATGTCGACCACGAACTGCATGCTGTACAGGTCGACGCCGTCCTCGGCCAGCCGGTACAAGGCGAACAAGCCCTCTTGCAGCGGGCTGAGGGCCAGCACGTCCTCGATCTGCGGCGGCGTGGTCGTCACGATTGCTCTTGCCACGCCGCCGTCAACTCGGCCAACGCATCGGCACTCAACCCGGACGTGCTCATCGGCGTGTACTCCCGCTTCTGCACTGGTTCGCCGTGGGCCACAGGCTGATCGGCGAGCGTGGCGGCATCGACCGCGGCGGCCAACTCTCCGATGGTCATGTGCTCGAACACCATTGCCGGTGTCAGAGCCAGTCCCTGCGCCGTCGCCTGGGCCGACCACTTGATGGAAATGATGCTGTCACCCCCGAGCGCAAAGAAGTTGTCGTCGCGGTCGACGCCGGTGATGTCGAGCAACTCCTCCAATAGCGTGATCAACAGCCGCTCGGTTTCCTCCGAGCCGCCGATGGCCGGTTGGGATGGACCGGTGGCGGCGGCGATCGGTGGCGCGAGGAGCTTCTCCAGAGCAGCCGCCGGCAGCAACTCCACGGTCGATACCGGGCAATCCGGCGTCGTCGCAAAGGCTTCAAGCGCAGCTTTGAGCGCATCGGCGATGAGCCGAACGGTTTGCGGCTGGTAAAGATCGGCGTTGGCGACCACCCGCACATCGAGTTCCCCGTACGTCGTCACGGTCATGCCGATGTCGAGATCCAGCAGCGAGACGTCGAAATCCATCGGAAGCGCTACCACGGTGGTGTGCCCGGCGTCGGTCAGGTGGCGTGGAGTCAGTGCCCAATCCTCGCCACGGAAATGAACCGCATTCTGGTACAACGGGTTCCGGAAACGGGTGCGCACCGGTTTCACCGCCTCAACCAGGCGTTCGATGGGGACTTCCTGATGCGCGAACGCATCGAGCACCGTATCGCGGCTGCGGGCGACCATCGCGCGCAGACTCGGATTGTCGGACAGGTCGTTGCGCAGCACCACCATATTGGCGAAGAGACCGACCAGGTTGCTGGTGGCCGCTTCGACTCGCGACGCGACCGGGCTGCCCAGCGCGATGTCTGTGCCGCCGCCGAGCTTGTGCACCAGCACCGCAATCGCGGCCTGATACACCATGAACTCGGTGGCGCCGTTCTGCTCGGCAAGCCGGGTAAGAGCCGAACGCTGCGCCTCCGACAGCGTGAAAGTCACGACCTCTCCCGGCTTTCCAAGGATCGGCCGACGTTCCCGGTCGGGCACTATCGCCATCTCGTCGGGCAAGCCGGCCAAGGCGCCGCGCCAATAGTCGACCTCGGTCTGTCCCCACTCACTCGGTGCATCGAATGCCTGCCGTTGCCACAGGGCGTAGTCCACGAACTGGATGGGCAACGGCGTCCATTGCGGCGGCTGGCCGCCCACCCGAGCGCGGTAGGCCGTGACGAGGTCGTCGTAGATGACGCCCAGTGATGTGTGGTCGCTGACAATGTGGTGAATGATCACGAACAGCACGTGGGTATCCGAGTCGATCCGCACCAAGATAGCCCGCAGCAGCGGCCCGGTCTCCGGTGACAGCACGTCGCGGCGCAGCTCAGCGATCACGTCGTCGAGCTGCTCCGCTCCGACGTTGCGGATCGGTAATTCCAGCTGCACGGTGGGATGCACGAACTGGTAGGGAACCCCGTCGTGTTCGGCGAAATTCGTGCGCAGCGCATCGTGGCGGGCCACCACGTCATTGAGCGCCGCCGCCATTGCGGCGGTGTCGAGTGGACCGCTGAAGCGCAGCGCGAACGGCATGTTGAAAGCGTCACGCGCGCCGTCCATCCGATATTGGAACCACGCGGCGAGCTGGGAATAGGACAACGGAATCCGCTGCGGGCGCGCCGATGCGACAAGCTCCGGGCGTCCCGAACGCGATGCCGGCGCCGCATCATCGAGCGTGTCGTCGAAATCCGTCGCGTCGAGGTCGATGTCGAACTCCGCACGGAACTGCTCCACCAGCCGAGCCGCCAGCCCGGCCGGCGTCGGGGTGTCGAAGACGGCGCGGACGACGAGTTCCACGCCGAATTCCGCCCGGATCTGGGCGACCAGCCGGGCCGCCAGCAGTGAGTGGCCACCCAATTCGAAGAACGAGTCTTCGGCGCTCACTCGCTCGCAGCCGAACAATCCCGCGAAGATCGCGCAGATGCGGCGCTCGGTGGGCGTGGCCGGCGCACGGTAGGCGCGCGCCGCAATCGGCGTCGGGGGCGGTAGCGCACGCTTGTCCAGCTTTCCGCTCACGGTTACCGGGATTTCCGGGATTAGCGCAAACGCGTTGGGCAGCATGTATTCCGGCAGCAGCTTTGCGGCGTGTGCACGCAGCTCGTCGAGGTTGAGCTGGACTCGTGGCACCACGTATGCGGCCAACACCGGCCCCTGTTCGGTGTCGGTGACGAGGACGAGGCACTGTTGCACCGCGGGGTGCGACGCGATGGCGGACTCGACTTCGCCGGGTTCGATACGAAAACCGCGCACCTTGACCTGTTCGTCGGCCCGGCTGACGAACTCCAGCTCTCCGGCGATGTTGCGGCGGACCAGGTCGCCGGTTCGATACAGCCGCATCCCGGGGTTGAAGGGGTCGGCGATGAACCGTTGGGCCGTTAAGCCCGCTCGCCCAAGGTAGCCGCGGGCGAGTTGGACACCACCGAGGTAAAGTTCGCCGACCACCTCGGCGGGCACCGGTTGCAACTCGTGATCGAGTACATAGGTGTAGACATTGCGGTTCGGCACGCCGATCGGTACCACGCCGGTTCCGTACGACCGGTCTACCAGTTTGTGCGTGGAGCAGACCACCGCCTCGGTCGGGCCGTAGTGGTTACGCAGTTCGGCGTCGAAGTAGGTGGCGAACTCGTCGGCCACCTGCCCCGGCAGTGCTTCACCTCCGACTGGGACGTGACGCAACTGGCGCCATTGTGTGGCCTGCGGCAGCAGCAGAAGCGTGCTGAGCAGGGAGGGCACCATGTGTACGACCGTGATGCGGTGGCGAGCAATCAGATCGGCGATGTAATCGATGTCTCCGAAGGCGTCGGGCCGGGGCACAATCAGCCGGGCGCCAACCGACAACGTCATGAAAATCTCCGGCAGTGACGCGTCGAAGCTCACCGACGACGACTGCAACAGCCGGTCGTCGCCGGTCATGCTCCACTCGGCGATAAAGCCGGCGATGTGGTCGGCGATCGCGTGATGTGAGACAGCCACGCCTTTGGGCTGTCCAGTGGAGCCGGAAGTGTAGATGACATAAGCCAACTGGTCGGGGTGCAGCGGGCAAACCCGCTCTGCGTCAGTAATCGTGGCGTCCGACAATTGCGCAGCGGCCGCCTCGGCAGCGAGAAGCTGTTGCTGCCCGAGAACCATGCGGGGACAGCTGTCGGTGGTGAGGTACTCGATGCGGTCACCCGGGTAGGCCGGATCGATAGGCAGATACGCCGCGCCGGCCTTATGGACGGCAAGCGCCGCGACGATGAACTCGATCGATGCGCCCATCCGCAAACCGATGATGTCTTCTGCGCCGACTCCCTTGTCAATAAGCCAGCGCGCCAAGCGATTCGCGCGCCGGTGCAGTTCGGCATAGCTCAGCTCGGCGTCGCCGGAAACCAATGCGACGGCGTCGGGCGCTGCAGCGGCAGGCGATTCGAGCATGGCGACGATCGTGGTGGGCGGCGTGGCGACAAGCTCGCCGTGCGATTGCGCCAGCACGGCAGCCCGCTCGCCCGGGCCGAGCATGTCCAGACTGGTGACGCGATTCGCCGGCTCGTTCAGCGCGTTGTCCAGCAGCCGTAGGTAATGGGTCAGCATCTGATCGACTAATGCGTCGGACAGCACATCGGCCTGATACTCGATCTCGCTCAACACGCCCTCGGGCTCGACCACGATTGTCATGGCGAGCGGGACGGGCGCGGTGACCGCGCCGAGCTCGAGTTGTCGCACAACGACGTTGTCCAGCGCGAAGCCGCCTGCACTTTTGCGCATGCTGAAGCCGAGTCGGACCAGATGGTCCATCCCGTCGCGTCCCGCCGTCCGCTCCGGATTTGCCTCGCTGACCACGCGGTCGATACCGACGGACTGGTGCGCGAAGCCGCCGAGACACGTTTCGCGGACCGTGTCGACGAATGAGCCGAACGAATCACCGTGCGGCCGTGGAGCGATCCGCAATAACAGCGTGTTCCCGAAGTAACCGATGGCATGCCGGGCGGCTGCGCGGCGGTCGGTAACCGGGACGGCGATCAGAAAGTCTGGGGCGCCGCTGTAACGTCGAGTGAGCACACCGAAAGCCGCCAGCAACACCGTGAACGGCGATGTCGAGTGTTGGCGAGCAAATGTTTCGACCCGCTCGAACAGGCCGGCCGGCACGGCTCGGGTTCGACGTTCCGCGCGACGCGACGGGTCGGCGGCAACAGGCCCGGGAAGCTCGACCGGTTCCGGCAACGGCTGCAACGAGTTTCGCCAATACTCGATGTCATCCTCGCCCGGTTCGGCTGGGTCCTCGAGCACCTCGACGGCGACGTATTGTGGCGGTGCGCTGCCGAGTTGGTGATCGTTATACGCAGCGCTCAATTCGTTGAAGAAAAGATCCCAACAGTCGTCGTCCCAACAAATGTGGTGCACGACGAGAAGCAGCACCGCCTCGTCCGGGCCGGTCCGTAGCAGAGTGACCCGCAACGGGAGTTCGTTCGCGAGATCAAACGGCCTGCCGAACTCGGCTCGGGTCAGCGCCGCGATGCGCTGCTGCCGATCCGTTTCTGCAACGTCGGCAAAATCGTGCATGTCCCATGGGATCTCGACATCATCACGGAACTCCTGATACGGCTCGCCGTCGCCGGCAACCCCATAGGTGGTTCGCAAAATAGCGTGGCGCGCAACGACTTCGCGCAACGCGGCTTGTAAGCGCGGCTCATCGAGCACGCCGGTCAATTGGTAGGCGACACAGATGTTCAGCGTGGAATCAGCGGCATCCATGGTCTGCAGAAACCACATCCGGCGCTGGCCGGTCGACAGCCGGTAACGTTCCCCGGCGCGCAGGCTTCGAAGCTCGCCCGTTTCGCGCGCCGCAACGCCGCTTTGGGCGATCCGGGTCCGCAACAGTTCCCGGCGGCGGTCCTGAACGGTCTTGGCAGTGTCTGTCACGCCTCGTCTCACTTCTGACATTCAGTCGGCTGGGGCAGTTTCCGTCGTGACGCTAGGTCGAACGTCGCTCGGCGGCGGCCGGCCCGACCAGCCAGGCCCAGGGCCGGCGGGCCGACCCAGGAAAGCAGGCATCGCCGCAACACTGGCTTAGCATAGGCTATGCTAACTGCCCGGAACGCGGGGTGGTTCAACCATCTGTCCCGGCAGTGAGAAGGTACGGGGGTGGACAGGCTGGATCTGCAGCATCGCCGTATTGCCCTGGACCATCCGGGGTTCTCCGGAGAGTTTTCGCTGCGGCGGCTTGACCCGACCCGCGACCTCGACGTGATGCATGCCTGGATGAACGATCCCGAGGTGGCCAGGTTTTGGCGGAAGCCTTGGCCCCGCGATCGGATCGGCTCATATCTGCGCCAGCAGGACGACAGCGCACACTCCACGCCATACCTGGGCGAACTCGACGGTGTCCCGATCAGCTACTGGGAGCTCTACCGCGCCGATCTTGATCCGCTGGCCGACTATTACGACGCGCGCGAGCACGATGCCGGCATTCATCTGCTGTTGGGGCCCGCTCAATGTCGCGGCCGTGGGCTCGCGGTGGATCTGCTGCGGGCCGTGTCCACCTGGTTGTTGGATGCGGATCCCCGCACGGAGCGAGTCGTCGGCGAGCCGGACGTCAACAACCCGCGGGTGATCCGGATATGCGAACATGCCGGGTTCCGCCGCGCCGCGGACATCGACCTGCCAGACAAGCGGGCTGCCCTGATGATCCGCGACCGCGAGCAGCAATAAGCGCGTTTGCGCCCCCGCCAACGACCCCGTTCCGGCCCGGGAGCTTATGTTAGCCTTCGCTAAGTTGCATGGCTCCAGGCCAGGCGGAACTAGGCGAGCGAGAGGTTGTGCCCATGCCACGCACCCTGGGCTGGATCAGGCAGTTCCATCGTGCGGATCCGGCCGAGAACCCGCCGCTGCTGGTGTTTCCGCATGCGGGATCCGGTGCGTCGGCCTACCGCGACTTCTCGAAAGCCCTCAGCACGAGGTTCACCGTCATCGTCTTTCAGTACCCCGGGCGCCAGGACCGGGCAGGCGAGGCGTCATTGCTCTCCCTGCCTGCGATCGCCGCGGGTGCGTTCGACGAATTCTTTGGGTCCGAGCACCACCGCGGCGGCCCGATCATCACGTTCGGTCACAGCATGGGAGCGTTGGTCGCGTTCGAATTCGTACGGTTAGCCGAGGCCGCGGGAATCACTGTGGGCCAACTCAACGTCTCCGCGGCGGTTGCGCCCTGTCACGCCGCGGCCAAGCCGTCCCATCCCAAGGAAGACGAGGACATCCTCAACCACCTGGCCACGCTGGAGGGCACCGACACCAGTGTGTTCGCCAACCGGGAGGTCATGAGATTGGCCCTGCCGGTCATCAAGGCCGACTACCAGGCCTTCGATGCCTACAACTGCGCCGACGACGTGAAAGTAGCCGCCCCGATCCAGGCAATGGGCGGCGAGCAGGATCCGTTCGTCACGCTGGGCGACCTCTACGGCTGGGGTAAGCACACCGAGCGCCTCAACGTCACGATGTTCGACGGCGGGCATTTCTATCTCGGTGATCACCTCGGCGCGGTCGCGGAGTTGTTGGCGCCGCCCGGGCGACACGAGCAGACCGCGTGAACACCAGCGACCCGATCGTCATCTCCGGACTGGCCGTCGAGGCGCCCGGCGGAATCGACACCCCCGCCGCGCTCTGGTCGGCTGTGGCCGAATCGCGGGAGTTGATCAGCCCATTCCCACGGGACCGCGGCTGGCCAATCGATGACCTGCTCTCGGTGTCCCGGCTGGACGGTTGGGGAAGCGTGTACGATGCGGGCGGCTTCCTGGAGGATGCCGCGATGTTCGACGCGCCCTTCTTCGGCATCACCCACCGAGAGGCCCTGGTGATGCATCCCCAACAACGGGTTGCGATACGGCTGGCCTGGAAGGCGCTGGAGAACTCCGGCATCAACCCGGCAACGCTCGCCGGCGACGAGGGCGGCTGTTTCATCGGAATGTCGCCCATGGAATACGGACCGCGTGCAGCTGTCGCCGACGCGCATAGCGGCCATCGCATCGCCAGCTTGGGGCAACTGGGCGCCGCGGGCCGGATCTCACACAGCCTTGGGCTGACCGGGCCGTCGATGTGCGTCGATTCGGCCTGCGCGTCGTCGTTGACCGCACTGCAGCTGGCCGCCAACGCGGTCGCGACCGGCGAGTGCGAATGGGCACTTGCCGGTGCGGTATGCGTCATGGGCTCTCCCGGCGCGTTTTTCGAGTTCGCCAGGCTCAATGCGCTTTCCGAGGATGGTCATTGCCGCGCGTACTCCGACGACGCCAGCGGCACTGTCTGGGGTGAAGGCGCGGGCATGGTGCTCGTTGAACGCGAGTCGCGGGCACGCCAACTGGGCCATGCGGTCTACGGGCGAATTCTGGCCATCCGCACCAACCACAACGGCAAAGGCAAGCCCATCCTCGTTCCCCGGGTGCGGGCCCAAGAGCAGCTCATTCGTAAAACCCTCGACGCGGCGGGAATCGATGCCGCCGACGTGGGCATGATCGAGGGTCACGGCACCGCGACCCTCGCCGGCGACCCGGTGGAACTGCTGGCCCTGTTCACAACATACGGTGCCGCGGGAAGCACAGCGCTGCTCGGCTCGATCAAGTCGAACTCCGGTCATGCACAAGCCGCGTCGGGAATCCTCGGGCTGATCAAACTGCTGCTCGCCGGGCGGCACGGCCACATCCCGCCCACGCTGTTCTCGGACAACCCGACCAAGAAGCTTGACTGGGATCTGGTGGGTCTGCGACTGGCCACCAAACTACATCCGTGGGAGCCCAAAGATGACGTCCGCTACGGTGCCGCATCATCATTCGGCGCCGGGGGTGCCAATGCGCACGCAATCATCGCTATGCCCGTGAGTGAGACCAGTGACCATTCCTAGCTACCGGCTTCCCGATGGCACCGTCCCCGTTCTGCTATCCGCGGGAAGCCGCAGCCTGGTGCACGACGAGGCCCGCGCGTTGCTTACCTATGCCACTGATCATCCCGGCGTGGCACCGGAAGAGATCAGCGAAATGCTTTTTCGGACAAGGGCTGCCCGCCCGCATCGCGCGCTGGCGATGGTTACTGACCGCGACGAGTTGCTCGGCGCCCTGCCGGCAATTATCGACGACCGCGAACATGTCGCGGTAGTGCGCACCGACGCGGCCGCGGCAGTTCGCCGGCTCGCCTATGTTTTCCCCGGCCAAGGTGGGCAACAACCTGGAATGGGCCGTGTCTTCTACGAGTCGATTCCTGCCTATCAAGCCGAAGTAGATCGCTGCGCCGACGCTTTCGGCACCCTTCTGGACGAGTCGCCGCTGAGTTACCTTCTCGACGAACGTCTTTCGGTTAACGACACCGCAAGCACCGTCCAGCCCGCGTTGTTGGCCCAGATGGCCGGGCTAGCCGCCGCGTGGCGCTCATTCGGTGTCGAAGCGGCGGTCACGATCGGACACAGCCAAGGCGAGATCGCCGCCGCCTACGTATCCGGCGCGATCAGCCTGGCAGACGCCGTCCACGTCGTCGGGATCCGCGCACGTGCCGCCGACGAGTTCATGTCCGACGACTACGCGATGGCGGTTGTCGCCGCTGACCGCGACACCTGCGAGGACGAACTCGCGCGTTGCTCGGGGTGGGCCGAGCTGTCGGTGATCAATTCGCCCGGCATGACCGGAATCTCGGGTGAACGCGAGACGGTGCAGCGCATCGTGGACACACTGACCGAGCGCGACGTATTCGCGCGCGTCATTCGCGTCCACTACCCCGCGCACACCAGCGCGATCAATGCGCTGGGTGACAAGGTACGTGCGGCCGCGCGCCGTCAACTGCAGAATCCGACGTTCCTCGACACGGACATCACTTGCCTTGGTGCCACGCTCGGCGGCCCGATCACCCAAGACCTGCCCGTCGACCAGTACTGGTTCTGGAATCTTCGCAACACCGTTCGATTCGACAAGGCCGTCGCGGCTGCGCTACCGCTGGGCGTCGACACCTTCGTCGAACTGGCCGCACATCCGACGCTGCAGTTGGCGATCGAAGAAAATCTCGCTGCCTCGACGAAGGACGACCAGACCCTGGTGGTGGGCACGTCTAACCGGGCGGCCACCGATCTCAGCGATTTCACCCGCAACCTCGCGCGGTTGGCGGTCCATGACCTGCACTACCCGTGGGAGCGCCTGCGCACCAACGCCGCCGGTCCGGCCCCGCTACCGCTAGCCGATTTCCCCAACACTCGCATGGACGAGAAACTGCTGTGGTTGCCCTACGACGGCGCCGAGTCCAAACCCGACAGTCGAACGCCGGCTGCAACTCCGGCGGCCGGGCCGGCCCCGCGCCTTTTGGTCGAGAAGTGGGTTCGATTGTCGCAGCGCGCCCTGGTGCCACCACGAGCAATCGGCGTCGTCGATCGGACTGGAGCGTGCTCCGAGCTCACCGCCGCATTGTGCGCTGCGGCCGGAGATATCGGCGCTGTCGCACACGTCCTCGACACCTCGACCCAAAGCGACGGGCCCGCAGCGGGTCTCGATACGTACGTCATCCTCGTTCCGCCGTCGCCGAAGCTGGATGACGGTGCCGCGGCAACCGAAGTTTCGGAATTCTTTGGTCACCGCACCTGGTGGCCGGCGCTAACCGACACACTCTCCGATTGTTGGCTGGTGACGACGGGCGGCGAGGCAGTCGTCGACGACGACGCGTCACCGGATCTGGTGCACGCGGCCGCCAGCGCCGGATTCCGCAGCATCGGCACCGAATATCCCAAGGTCAGATTCCGGCACCTCGATCTGCCGGCCGGATCGACGTCGTCGGAATCGGGGTCCGCAATCTTGTCTGCGCTGCACACCAAGGAAGAGTCGGAGCTCGCGCTGCGCACCGGTGGTCTGTACGCCAAACGGATCGTCGAGGCCGACAGCTCCGTCGCCGACTCCGACGCCGATGTGCATGAGCATGTGCTCATCGTCGGTGGGACCGGAAATCTCGGGTTGGAGTTCTGCGAACACTTCGCGCGCCGCGGTGCGCGGCGAATCACCCTGGTGAGCCGATCGGGTGAGACCGCCGCGGTGGCGGCTCGACTGCGGAAGATCCGGTCGGCCACCTCAACGCGGATCGATGCCGCCAGCTGCGACGTGGGCGACCCGGCTGCCGTGAGGCGCCTGGCCGCCGAGCACACCGACGCGCCTGCCGATCTGATCATTCATGCCGCCATGGCGTATTCGGATGTCGAGTTGAGCAACATCACCGCGGAGACGGTCGACAATGCGTTGCGCGCCAAGGTCGTCGGCATCTGGCGGATACTGGGCGCATTCCCACGCACCGATGGGTGCCGCGTCGTCTTGTGTTCCTCGGTGGCGGCGACCATCGGTGGTCGCGGTCAAATCGTCTACGCGGCGGCCAACCGGATGCTCGACGCGATGGCGCACCGGCTACGGGCCGAGGGCCTGGATTGTGTTTCGGTGCAGTGGGGTCAGTGGACGGTTGTCGATCTCGACCCCTCGGGGTGGGCGAAGGTGGCCGCGACCGGTGTCGTCCCGATGCGTCCCGCTGATGCGCTGGCGGTGGGAATGCCCTGGCGTGGTGGAAACGCCGTCGTCGCGGCATTCGATGTGGATCGCGCACAGCCGGTGCTGGCGGCCTACGGTTACGGTCCGTTGTTGTCCCAGTTGACTTCTCCGCCCGCTGCGGCCCCGGCTCCGGCCAGTGGGGATGAGGTGGATCTCGAGCAACGGCTGATGAGTCTGCTGGCCGGCGCCATCGGTGTCGACGCTGTCGATGCGATCGACGCCACGGCCCCCATGGTCGCGATCGGCCTGGATTCATTGCAGGCGCTGGAGTTTCACCGTCGCGTAAAAACCGAGTTCAATCACGAGCTAGAGGTGGCGGACCTGCTCGGCGGGGCGTCTATCGCCGACATCCTGGTACGACTGGGCGGGTGATCCCACGGTATTCGAGTGTGTACTGATGGCGGGCTGAGCGCAAAAATCCCACCATGGATTCACACTCAATGGCGTGCGGCGCTAGCTGCGAAATCCATCTTCACACGGATTGGTAGGCGGCGCTTGTCTTGATCGACGGCTCGGTGACGGCGAAGTCCGCACCAAGGACCCGGTCGGACAGCAGCCCCAGGCAGCTCAAGTTCGGAAAGCCCGGGCCCTCATTCAGCCCGGACAGGTTGGGCAGGAACAGCTTCGGAGCCGTTCCCTGAACCGCAAGGTCATGACCGATGGACTCTTCCAGCCGCTCGCTGGTCAGGGGACCGCCCAGCCATAGCTCCAGGCTGTCGCGAGCAATCTGGCTCAGCAGCGACAGGAACCACAACGGGTCCGCCCCGGATCCGTCGATGACCAAATCGAAGCCATGAAATGACTCGACCCGCTCATTACCACCACCGTCGGTATACATGGTGACCCAGATACGGCCGTCGCGGTCGGCGACGTCGGCGACTCGCCCGCGCAGATGTCTGATCCGTTCGTCGGCAAGCAGCGACTCCTGAACCCGCGCAGAGAAAACACCGCGGTCGGTGCGGGCGATGCAGTCGCGCCGTTCGGCGTGGGTGAGGCTGCGCCATTTGGTGGGATCGGAAAACAGCGAGTTCTCGAAATAGCCTTCGCCCCGGGTGAACAGCGTCGCTTGCGGCGAGATCGCGGTAACCGCTGAAATCCGGTGGTGGAAAAGCTCGTTGAGCATCGATGCAGCGGTTTCTCCCCCGCCGATGACTGCGACGTTCTGCGCGACGATCCGGTCCTGGGATGCGGCACGCTGCCAGAACTGCGCGATCGACAACACCCGCGGATCACCGGAGAGCATGGAGCGTTCCGATTGACCCGGTCCGGTGATCATCAGCGCATCAGCGGACAGCCGAGAGTCGCGGGTGTGTAACGCCCACTGCAGCCCGTCGATCGAGATCTTGACCAATTCGCCGCGAACGACGTTCAGCCCCGCCTCGTCGGCGACCCAGCGCAGATATTGGGCCCAGGTGTCATGAGTTGGCGCCGGCCGACCCCGATCGACCCAGCCGACGAATTGGTCGGTCGCAACCAGATAGGCGTGCCAACTCCACCGCATCAGCCGTTCATCGAGTTCGGCGTTGCGGCCGGGCAGCAGCTCCGAGCGGTACGGGAAACCGACGTCCTTTTCCGGGCTGGTGCCCAGCCGCTGCCGGCCGTCGGTCCAGCCGCCCCCGGCCCGCCAGTTGGCCGCCACCCCGGAGCGTTCGATGGCGATGATGTCGACGGTGTCGACGCCCATCTGGCGCAGCACCGCCGCCTTGGCCGCCAGCGCCACCGCCTTGGCACCGGCCCCCACGATCGCCAGGGTCTTACTCATGTTCGGCCCGGCCGTACGAGATCGGTGGTGACGCGGCCACCGGCTACGACAAAACGCCCGCCGAGACCGAGAGCATCACCCACGACTACCCTCCGATTGATTAGCCCAGGCTGTCCTAACTTTCGGTACGCTACACGATGTTCGATGTCCAGCACACACCCGTCCAAAGGAGTTGCCGAGTGCCGGTCGCCTCTGTCGGACCGCCCGAATCCGCGTTGGACGGATTCATTGCGTTCCCGCCGGATCGGGCAGCCCGTTATCGCGCCGCCGGCTTGTGGACCGGGCAGCGCCTCGATGCGATTCTGCGGCAGGCCGCGACAGCATGGCCAGACCGCGTTGGTGTCGTCGACGCGGTCAGCAGCCATACCTACGCCGAATTGGACGAACTCGTCGACCGCGCCGCAGCAGCGTTTGCCCGACGCGGCATCGCACCGGCTGACCGGGTGCTGCTCGATTTGCCCAACTCGGGCCAGTTCGCCATTGCGCTGTTCGGTCTGCTGCGTGCCGGGGCGATCCCGGTGATGTGCCTGCCCGGGCATCGATTGGCCGAGCTCAGCCACTTTGCCGAGGTGAGTGGAGCGGTCGGTTTGATCGTCGGCGAGACGGCGAATGGCTTCGACTACCGCCCACTGGCCGAGCAATTGGTCGCCGCATATCCAGCGCTGCGTCACGTCGTCGTCGACGGGGACCCCGGGCCCTTCAGCTCGTTTGCCGAGTTGCTTGCCGGCGCACCGTCGGGCGGGCCGCCCGCGACGGTCACCGATACCACCCTTCCGGCGTTGTTGCTGGCGTCGGGAGGCACCACCGGACTGCCCAAGCTGATTCCGCGCACCCACGACGACTACCGCTACAACGCGACGGCGAGCGCCCAGCTGTGCCGGCTGACCGGTGACGATGTGTACCTGGTGGCGTTGCCGGCGGCGCACAACTTCCCGCTGGCTTGCCCTGGCCTGCTGGGCGCGATGACCGTCGGCGCCACCACCGTGTTCACCACCGATCCCAGCCCGGAAGCGGCTTTTGCCACCATCGCGCGCCACGGCGTCACGGTCACCGCGCTGGTACCGGCGCTGGCCACGCTGTGGGCCCAAGCCTGCGACTGGGAGCCGGTCACGCCGGACTCGTTGCGGCTGCTGCAGGTCGGCGGATCCAAGCTCGCCGCCGAGGATGCCCGCCGGATCCGCGCCACCTTGACGCCCGGCCTGCAGCAGGTGTTCGGGATGGCCGAAGGCTTGGTCAACTACACCCGCCTCGACGATCCGGTGGCGGTGGTGGACCACACCCAGGGCCGGCCGTTGTGCGATGGCGACGAGTTACGGATCGTCGACGAGGCGGGTGCCGATGTCGTCGACGGCGCCGAGGGCGAGCTGCTGGTGCGCGGACCCTACACGCTGAACGGCTACTTTCGCGCCGACGCCGTCAACCAGCGGTCGTTCACGCCCGACGGGTTTTTCCGCACCGGCGACCGGGTCCGCCGTTCGGCCGACGGCTATCTCGAGGTGACCGGTCGGGTCAAAGATGTCATCCACCGCGCCGGCGAGACCGTAGCCGCTGCGGACCTGGAAGAGCACCTGCTGACCCATCCGGCGATCCGGGAGGCCGCCGCGGTGCCGCTGCCCGATGAATACCTCGGCGAAAAGATCTGCGCCGCCGTGATTTTCGATGACCAGCCGGTGACGCTGGCCGAGCTGAATCGCTACCTCGACGGCCGCGGAGTGGCCACCCATACCCGGCTCGACACGTTGGTGGCGATGACGTCGCTGCCGGTGACGGCCATCGGCAAAATCGACAAGACCGCCATCCGCGCGAGCGTGCGTGTCGCCGGCCGACACGCCGACTAGAAACTCGTTTCTACGCACGCTCGCGGCGAACGGGCGACACGCTCGCAGCAAACTTACGGCGACGTTGCCATTGACTAATGTCACCATTGGCTGTTGACTCAATGATGTGATCGGCATCCCCCTCCTGCCCGGACTGTCCCACGCCGCAAACAAGACCAGCCACGACGCGTCTGCAGTGGTCACCGGCGCCGGCAGCGGAATCGGCGCGGCGTTCGCCGTCGAACTCGCCCGTCGGGGCGGCGCGGTGGTGTGCAGCGACATCAACGAAGCCGCCGCCGCCCAAACTGCTGAAGCGATTACCGCAGCTGGCGGCCACGCCACCGCGATCTGCTGCGATGTCTCTCAGATCGACGACGTCGCCGACCTCGCAGCACGGTCAGAGTCCTGGTTCGGCGCCGCGCCCACGCTGGTGATCAACAACGCCGGCGTCGGCGCCGGTGGGGCACCCATCGGCGAAGTCTCTCTGGACGATTGGCACTGGACCCTGGGCATCAACCTGTGGGGCCCCATCCACGGCTGTCACGTGTTCGCGCCGATCCTGCGGGCGGCCGAGCCTGCCAAGAAGCCGCGGGGCATCATCAACGTCGCCTCGGCCGCAGCGTTCGGCGCCGCCCCCGGTATGGCCGCCTACAACGTGAGCAAGGCGGGCGTCTTGTCGCTGTCGGAGACCCTGGCTGCCGAATTGCCCGGTGCGGGCGTGAAAGTCACGGCGCTGTGTCCCACCTTCGTCAAGACCAACATCGTCGAATCCGGCCGCATCAGCGCCCAGTCGACCGAACTGGCGGCCAAGCTGATGCGCTGGACCGGACTTTCGGCCACCAAAGTCGCACGCAGTTGTCTGGATGCCCACGATCGCGGCGAGCTGTACTGCATGCCGCAGCTGGACGCCAAAATCGGCTGGAACGTCAAACGTCTCGCCCCGACGACCTACACCCGAACGGTCGGGCTGGTGTCGCGCGGCGGGCTGCACTGAAGATCGCGAAGGAGCGGCGCAGATGACCATCGACATGGACATGATGTTGGCCAAGATCAAGGACCGGCAATGGGCACTGGCTGACATCGACTGGGACGCGCCCGGCGCCGAAACCATCAGCGACGAGTTCCGGCCCAAGCTGAAAGCCTTTATGGCCGACCTGTGCTGGATCGAAAACATCGGTGCCCGCGGCTTTGCCGCGTTGGCCAAGAAGGCGCCCAACCCCACCATCGCCGAGATCTACCGCTACTTCCACGCCGAAGAGCAACGCCACGCCAACGCCGAACTGGCACTGATGAAGCGCTGGGGCATGCTCGAGGACAATGAGGTTCCCGAGCCGAACGTGAACATCAGGCTGGCCATTGACTGGCTGGACCGCTGGGCCGACGACATGCCGCTGTCTCTGCTCGGCACCGTCATCCCGATGCTCGAAGTCGCCCTGGACGGCGCCCTGTTGAAGTTCCTCCTCGACGAGGTGCACGACCCGGTTTGTCACCAGGTGTTCGAGAAGATCAACAATGACGAATCACGCCATCTGGTCGTCGATTTCGAAGTTCTCGACATGATAGGCCACGCGAAGGTCCGACGGTTGCTGATCGACTTCGTCGGTCGCAATGCCACTCCGGGCCTGATCATCGGCGCAGTCATGGGCGCGCCGCTGATCAACAGAATCCGCAACGAGATCACCGCCATGGGTATGGAGCCCGAGCGGCTATATAAAGCCGTCAAACGATTCAAAGAGCTCGGCGACCGCGGTCCACACACCGGGCGGGTACCGACGTATCGATTCCTGCGGCGCTACGCCGGCGTGGTCACGAACCCGCGCCACCCCTACCACCTGCTGGCCAACTCGATGGTGTGGCTTTCCGACCGGTATCCACGGCCCCTGCTGCCGTCGGTACCGAGCTGGGTGAGAGAAGTCACCCACGAGCCGGCGGCTTAAGCGATGGCGCGCAACCACACCCACGCCGCGCTGATTGTGGGCGCCGGCTTCACCGGACTGGGCGCCGCGATCAAGCTTGCCGAAGCCGGCGTCGACGATTTCGTCATCCTGGAACGTAGCGACCGGGTGGGCGGAACCTGGCGCGACACGACCTACCCGGGCGCCAGCTGCGACATCCCGTCGCTGCTGTATTCGTTCTCGTTCGTCAAAAACCCGGGCTGGTCGCGCACATACTCTCCCGCCGAGGAGATCCGTCGCCACATCGAGGACATGGCCACCCGGTTCGACATCCGTCGCCGCATCGAATTCGGCAGCGAAGTCAACGGATTGTCGTTCGATGACGACGCCGGTGTCTGGACCGCAACCACCGCAACTGGTAAGCGATTTCGCGCTCGCACGGTGGTGTTGGCGTCCGGACCGCTGCCGGACTCGAGCTTTCCCGACATCCGCGGCATCGACTCCTATCAGGGTCACAAGATCCACAGCGCCCGCTGGGATCAGGACTACGACTTCGCGGGCAAGCGCGTCGCCGTCGTCGGCACCGGGGCCAGCGCCATCCAAATCATTCCCGAACTGGTCAAGCACGCCGAGTTCGTCAAGGTATTCCAGCGCACACCAGGCTGGGTACTCCCCCGCCTGGACGTGGCCACCCCACCGGCGCTGCAGGCCATGTTTGCGAAAGTGCCTGCCGCCCAAGAGCTTGCTCGACAAGCACTGTTCTGGGGTCATGAGGCCAGCGCGACCGCGCTGGTGTGGAACACGCCGCTGACCTCTCTGGTGGCTCAACTGGGGCGCGCACATCTTCGGATGGCCGTCAAAGACCCGTGGCTACGCCGGCAGCTGACGCCCAGTTTTGCGCCGGGCTGCAAACGCATGCTGGTCTCCAGCGACTACTACCCCGCCCTGCAGCGCGATAACTGCAAGCTCATCGACTGGCCGATCGCGACGCTGAGCCCGGTGGGGATCCGCACCAGTGACGGCATCGAACATCATCTGGACTGCATTGTGTTCGCCACCGGCTACGACGTGCACCTGACCGGCCCGCCGTTCCCGGTCACCGGGCTGGGCGGCCGGTCGCTGACCCAAGAGTGGGCCAACGGCGCGCAGGCCTACAAAAGCGCCAGCGCACACGGGTATCCGAATTTGTTCTTCATGACCGGACCCAACTCTGGGCCCGGCCATAACTCGCTGTTGGTGTATATCGAAGGCCAGCTGGACTACGCGGTGCGCGCCATCACCACCATCCTCGACAACGACCTGCGTTACCTCGACGTACGCGCAGACGTGCAGCGCCGCTACAACGAACGCATCCAGCAGCGCCTGACTAAGACGACCTGGATGTCGGGTTGCAGCAGCTGGTATCTGACCAAGGACGGGTTCAACGCGTCGATGTATCCCGGATTCGCCACCCAGTATCTTCGACAGATGCGTGACTTCCGGTTCGCCGACTACCAGGCGGCCTGATCCGCCGATGGCTCCCGACCGAGCGGTACGACCAGAGACCGGCACCATCGCCGCAGTGCTGGCCAACCTACGACGCGCACCGCAACGCGTTCGGCGTCAGTCACGCGAGGTCATCGACACTGCGGTGGCACAGCTATTCGACGCGGCGGCACGTCAGCCCCACGGTATGTCCGGGGAATACCGCATCGACGACCTGGCGCGGCTGGCCGGCACCACCACCCGCAATATTCGGGTCTACCGCGATCGCGGTCTGCTGCCGCCGCCGTTGCGCGTCGGGCGCATCGCGCTGTTCAACGACACCCACCTGACCCGACTGCGGTTAATCACGTCGATGCTCGACCGCGGATACAACATTGCGCACGTACGGGAAATGCTCAGCGCGTGGGAGGAAGGCAAGAACCTCGGCGACGTGCTGGGCTTAGAGACCGCGATCGTGGGCACCTGGACCACCGAAAAGTCCGAGACAATGCCGCTCGCCGACGCGCGTCGACGCATCGACGACCCGCTCGCCTTCGAGCGGCTGGTAGGCCTGGGTGTGATCCGCGTCGACGGCCCACGGGCCACGATCACCCGGCCCAAACTGATCGACGCGTTCAACGAGATCCGCAGCTACGGCGTCAGCTTGGCCAAAATGATTGACCTGCACGAGCAGATCGTGCCGCTGATCGACCAGATCAGCGAGATGCTGGTACGCGCCGGCGCCGAGCACGTCGCCCACCGGCTCAAACCAGGCGAGGCGCTGCCCGCCGACACCGAAATCGCCGAGCTGATCACGATGTTGGTCCGGTTCCGTACCCAGGCCGTCGCCTCGGTCACCGCCACGCTGGCGTCGTCGATCGAAACGACGATCGAATCACTGGTCAGCAAGATCCTTGGCGATTACATGGAGAACGCCTGACCCATCTCCGCGAGCGTGCGCAAAAACGGGTTCTGCTACGGCGTGTCGGCCGGGAACACGCACGCTCGCGCAAAAGGGTTAGGACCTCGCGACCAGATATGGCGCTAGCGTTGTCAGCTTCTCGCAGGTCTCCTCGAATTCGCGCTCAGGGTTCGATGCGCCGATGACGCCGGCTCCGGCACGCAGCCACGTTCGTCCGTCGTGTTCATAGACCGCCCGCAACGTCAGCGCAGCGTCCAACCCACCGTCACTGGAAAACTTCACCACCGCACCGGAATACAGAGTGCGCGGGCTTTCGTCGAGGCGCAGGATGGCATCGACACTGGCCGCCTTGGGAATGCCGGACGCGGTGACGGCGGGGAACAACGTCTCCAGCGCGTCCATCCGGTTTTTCGACGTGCACAGCCGTCCGCTGACCGTCGAGCCCAGGTGCTGCACGCTGCCGCGTTCGCGCACTGTCATGAAATCGGTGACTACGGCGCTGCCTGCTTCGGCGACCTCGGTAATCTCCAGCAGCGAGCTCCGGACCGACATGGCGTGCTCGACGATCTCTTTGGAGTTCGATTCGAGATCGTCGCGGGCTTGGCGATCCCGTGCCTCCCCCCGCCCCAGCGCCCGAGTGCCGGCCAGCGGCTCGGTGATCACGGCCCCGTCGCGGCGGACCGCCGCGACCAGTTCGGGGCTGTAACCGACCGCGCGGAAACCACCCAGTCGCAACAGGAACGACCGCGCTGGCGTGTTGTGCCGACGGCCCAGCCGATACGTCGCTGGGAAGTCGAGCCGGAACGGCACGTCGACACAGCGGGACAGGATCACTTTGTGATAGCCGCCGCTGTTGATTTCCTCGATCGCCGCTGACACTCGACCGCGGTAGCCGGTGTTATCAGTCGCCACGTCGAGAGCGGACGCGGACGGCGTGGCATTCAAACCATCACGCAACAACCCGTCGACCGCATCGCGGTGGCGTGGCCCGGCGTCGAGCAGCCGCACCGTCTCGTCAGTGATCACGATTCGGGTGCGCGGCCAAAACACCCGCGCCAACGGCGTATTCGGGGCCAGCCGGTCCTGCAGCCCAAAACGATAGGCACCGAATTCGAAGGCGACCCACCCGAACAGCTCGTCGGTTTCCAGCAACAATCGGTCAATCGCCTCGCCGAGGACCGGTCCCGGGCGCCCCGACCAGGATTCCCGTCGTGTGACGCCGTCCCGGGTGACGCGCAACTCATTGCAGTCCAGCTCGACCATCGCCAGCACCCCAGCGGCCAGCACCCATTGGCCGTCGTGCTCGTAGAGCAGATATTCCTCGCCGTCGCACTCGGGCAACGCGGCAACCAGCTCGGCTGCCAGGTCGGCGGGGGCGATATCGGCGGGTAACCGACATGACAGTGACTCGGCGTCTACGGAGCTAGTCTGGACTTCGGTCACGGCTAGTAAGACTAGCCTAACCTCAGAACAGGTGGGAGGCTCCGGGCCAAAGTGCGCGGTCGGCCATTTAAGTAGTCCTGACTTTAACTGCCGTCGACTGCCCCGCACCGGCCGTGATCACGGCCTGAACCGTCGAATCGACCACCGACGACGCCCGTGGGCGCCGCACGCTTCGGGTCGTCGGACAGTTCCCGTGCTTGGCTGGTCATCGAACGTTTCCACAACGTTCAATCCGTAGTCCCGCAATGGATCGCGGCTCGCTGCGGGTCATTCGTAGCATCACGTTCGGCCCGACCGGTGACCAGATCCGCAGCCGACCACAACCGAACAGATTCGAGAGGGGCAACCACCGTGTTCACAATCCGGCTTCGCGACGGTGACGAAGTCCACGCCAACGACGGCGACAAGCTATCGATCAACCACGACACGGGCGTCCTCACTGTTACTCGGGTTGACGGTTTCGAGGAAGTCACCACCCATTTCTCGCCCTCGGCATGGGGATCGGTGACTCACCGCGTCAAGGGCGCCGGGATGAAGAGGGTGTCGGCCTAACCCAGCACGTTGCGCACCACGCCGTCGGCCAGGAGCCGGCCGCGATCGGTGAGCACCACCCGGTCGGCGCCCTCATGGGCCAGCAAACCGTCGGCGACGGCGACCGCGGCACGTTCGCGCTCGGCGGCATCGAGTAGGTCGAGTGGCAGGCCCTCCCGCAGCCGGATGCGCAGCATCACGTCCTCGGTGTGCAATGCGTCGGCTGGCAGTGCCTCGAAATCGGCCACCGGCAGCGACGCGTCGGCGAGCCGCTGCGCATAGGTGTTGGGGTGCTTGACATTCCACCATCGCGTGGCGCCGACGAAGCTGTGCGCTCCGGGCCCGGCGCCCCACCACTGGCCGCCGTTCCAGTAGCCGAGGTTATGACGGCACTGCCCGCCGGGCCGGCTCCAGTTGGATACCTCGTACCAGTCCAGGCCGGCGGCGCGCAGCGTCGCATCCACCAGTTCGTAGCGATGCGCCAGCACGTCGTCGTCGGGAGCGGCCAGCTCGCCACTGCGCACCCGGCGGGCCAATGCGGTGCCCTCTTCGACGGTCAGCGCGTACGCCGACACGTGGTCGGCGCCAGTCTGCAGCACTGCATCGACTGAGCGTTGCACGTCGTCATCGAATTCCCCGGGCGTGCCATAGATCAGGTCGAGGCTGACGTGCTCGAAACCGGCCGCCAACGCCTCGCCGGCCGCGGCCGCCGCCCGCCCCGGGGAGTGCACCCGGTCGAGAGTGGCCAGCACCCGCGGCGCCACCGATTGCATGCCCAGCGACACCCGGGTGTAGCCGGTTGCGCGCAGCGCCGCGAACATCTCCGGCGTCGTCGACTCCGGGTTGGCCTCGGTAGTGACCTCGGCATCCGGCGCCAGCGGAAAGCGCTCGCGGACCATGTCGAGGACTGCACACAGCCGCGCACTGCCCAGCAGCGACGGCGTCCCGCCCCCGACGAACACGGTGGCGACCGATGGCGCGCCGAGCTTGGCGGCCGCCAACTCGAGCTCCGAAGCCAGCACCTGCAGCCAGGCGTCGGGGTTGACCCCGCCCAATTCGGCCGGCGTGTAAGTGTTGAAGTCGCAGTACCCGCAGCGGGTCAGGCAGAACGGCACGTGAACGTACACGCCGAACGGGGCGCCCGGAGCCAGCTGCACGTCGGGCAGAGATGGTGTCACGGCACCCCATCATCCCATGGCGAGCCGAGCGCAAGCTGTTTCGAATCAGGACCCGTTGAGTTTGTCGAACATGTAGTTCAACAAATGATTCAGCGAGCCCACCGGCGCTGCCTTACGACTAGCACCACCACCAGAAGCGCATGATGGCCACGCTTTCGGCCCCTGGGTCGCCATGATCCGCTGCCCCACCTGGATCTGCTGGGCACGTGAGGCGTATTGCGGTGAACCAACGCCGCCGTTGTCCTCCCAGGTGGCCTTGCTGATCTGCAGGCCGCCGTAAAAACCGTTACCGGTATCGGCCGCCCAGTTACCACCGGATTCACACTGCGCAAGCGCGTCCCAGTTGACCTCGGCGGACGCGATGCTGCTGATCGGATTAATCGACGCCGCCACGATCGCAACTGCCGCCAGCGCGCACCCACGTTTCATCGCAACTGCACCTTGCTGGCCAGCCACTGGCCGTCGACTTTGTCCATGGTCATGTTGACGAGGCTGTAGTCGGTCTCCGAGTCGGGATCATCGGTGTTGGTCACCAGTTGCTCAACAAACAGCAGAACCTCGACCTGGTCGGTGCTGGCGGACTTGACCACCGATTCGACGACGCGACCTTGCGTTGCTGCCTGGTGGTCGAGCAACACCGTGCGCAGCGTTCCGTTGGATTTGTCGTAGCGTTGCTTGAACTCGCCGGTTGCGCCATCGCGTAGCGTCGCGATGTTGCGGTCCATCGCCTGGCTGTCAAAATTTGTCAGCGCGACGGCATATTTCACTGCCGCGGCGACCGCCTGCTGGGTGGCTATCGCCGTCTGGTGCCGCTCGTATTGGAGCCACCCCACATAGCCGCCTGCTCCGGCCAGGACGACCACCAGCGCTGCGACGGCAAACCAGCGGCGATACGCGCGCGGCGACGCCGGCGCGGCGTTGTGGTTTTCGTCACGAACGCCGGATTGCGAAGGTTCCGTGTCAGTCATCTCAACCGCCTGCCTGCCCGCGCCGGATGGCGTGCGCCCAGGTAGTTTGGCCCAGCGGCGCCTGCATCTGAGGGACCGACACACCGGTCCTCGGGCTTTTATTCACGGTGATCGCAATTTCGACCCGGTCGGGCGGGTTTTCGCAATCCGTGGCACAATGGCCGGGTGACCGCCGCCCACCGCAGCCAGCTCCGTATTGCCCTGGTGGCGCGCCGGCATATCGATCTCAAGCGTGTCTGCAGCTGTCGCTGTCTGCCTTGATGTCGTAGACCCGCCCACCCTGTCCTTGCAGCTGGCCGCGGATCTGCGCCGCCGGACAGCTAACCGGTGATGTGCGCGTTCCCAGCCGGCCCTCCGCGAAGGAGATCGCCGAATGACGACCCCCCGCCCCGCCAAAGGTCGCACCGAAGGCCAGTGGGCGCTCGGCGAGCGTGAACCGCTCAACCCCAACGAACAGCTCAAGGTCGACGACGCGCCCCTCAACGTGCGGGACCGTATCGAAAACATCTACGCCAAGCGTGGTTTCGACAGCATCGACAAGACCGATCTGCGTGGGCGGTTCCGTTGGCTGGGCCTCTACACCCAGCGCGAACAGGGTTACGACGGCACCTGGACCGGCGACGAGAACGCCGACCTGCTCGAGGCCAGCTACTTCATGATGCGGGTGCGTTGCGACGGCAAGCCGCTGTCGGTCGCCGCGATGCGCACGCTGGGCCAGATCTCGACTGAATTCGCCAGGGATACCGCCGACATCTCCGACCGGCAGAACCTGCAATGCCACTGGATCGAGATCGAAAACGTTCCCGAGATCTGGCGACGACTCGACGCCGTCGGCCTGCAGACCACCGAAGCATGCGGTGACTGCCCGCGCGGCATGCTCGGTTCGCCGCTGGCCGGGGAATCGCTCGACGAGGTGCTCGACGCCTCCCCTGCTCTGGACGAGATCGTGCGGCGCTACATCGGCAAGCCGGAGTACGCGAATCTGCCGCGCAAGTACAAGACCGCGGTCTCGGGCCTGCAGGACGTCGCGCATGAGATCAACGACATCTCCTTCATCGGCGTCAACCATCCCGAGCACGGTCCGGGTCTGGATCTGTGGGTCGGCGGCGGATTGTCCACCAACCCGATGCTGGCCAAACGGGTCGGTGTCTGGGTGCCGCTGGACGAGGTGGCCGACGTGTGGGAGGCCGTCACGTGCGTGTTCCGCGATTACGGCTACCGGCGGCTGCGCTCCAAGGCCCGGCTGAAGTTCCTCATCAAAGATTGGGGCGTTGAAAAGTTTCGTGAGGTTCTCGAACAGGAATACCTGGGCCGCAAGCTGATCGACGGCCCGGCCCCCGAACCGGTCAAGCACCCGATCGACCACGTCGGCGTACAGCGACTGAAGAACGGCCGCAACGCCGTCGGGGTGGCCCCGATCGCCGGACGGGTCTCCGGGACCATCTTGACCGCGGTGGCCGACCTGATGGAGCGCGTCGGATCTGATCGGGCGCGCTTCACGCCCTATCAGAAGCTGATCATCCTCGACGTGCCCGACGAGCGACTCGACGAGATGATCGCCGGGCTGGACGCATTGGGCCTCCAATCGCAGCCGTCGCACTGGCGGCGAAACCTGATGGCGTGCAGCGGAATCGAATTCTGCAAGCTCTCGTTCGCCGAGACCCGTGGTCGCTCGCAGGTTTTGGTGCCCGAGTTGGAGCGCCAGTTGGAGGACATCAACGCCCGGCTCGATGTGCCGATCACGATCAACATCAACGGCTGCCCGAACTCGTGTGCGCGCATCCAGGTCGCTGACATCGGGTTCAAGGGCCAGATGGTCGACGACGGCCACGGCGGCTCGGTCGAAGGCTTCCAGGTCCACCTCGGCGGCAGCCTCGGGCTGGACAGCGGTTTCGGCCGCAAGCTGCGCCAGCACAAAGTCACCAGCAGCGAGCTGAGCGATTACATCGACCGGGTGGTACGCAACTTCGTCAAACAACGCGACGACGGCGAGCGGTTCGCCACCTGGGCGGCCCGCGCCGACGAGGCGGATCTGCGATGAGCGGTGCGACGGAGGCGGAGCTTCGAGACCTTGCCGCCCGCGGCGCGGCGGAACTGGCCGACGCCAACGCCTCCGACCTGCTGCGCTGGACCGACGAGCACTTCGGCGGCGTCAACGGCCCGCGGGGTGCAGCAACCTGTAACTACGTCGTGGCGTCCAACATGCAGGACGCGGTGCTGGTGGACTTGGCGGCCAAGGTGCGGCCCGGCGTTCCGGTGCTGTTCCTCGACACCGGTTATCACTTCGTCGAAACCATCGGCACCCGCGACGCGGTCGAGGCGGTCTACGACATCCGGGTGCTCAACGTCACGCCTGAGCACACGGTGGCCGAGCAGGACTCGTTGTTGGGCAAGGACCTGTTCGCCCGCGAGCCCAACGAATGCTGCCGGCTGCGCAAGGTGGAGCCGCTGTCCAAAGCGCTGCGCGGCTACTCCGCCTGGGTCACCGGGCTGCGCCGGGTCGAGGCGCCCACCCGGGCCAACGCCCCGCTGATCAGTTTCGACGAAGCGTTCAAGCTGGTGAAGATCAACCCGCTGGCGGCGTGGTCGGATCAGGACATGGACGACTACATCGCCGAAAACGATGTGCTGGTCAATCCGCTTGTCTACGAAGGATATCCGTCGATCGGCTGCGCCCCCTGCACGGCCAAACCGGCTGAGGGCGCCGACCCGCGCAGCGGACGCTGGCAAGGGATAAGCAAGGTCGAATGCGGGTTGCACGCCTCATGACGCTGGGTTCATTTGGCGCCGACCCGCTGCACTCGGCTCCGCCGAGTTTGCGATCGCCGCTGGTGCTCACCGCGCACGGCAGCGCGGATCCACGGTCGGCCGCCAATGCGCAGGCCGTCGCCGGTCGGCTACGACGCATGCGCCCGGGCCTGGATGTGCGGGTTGCCTTCTGCGAGCAGAACTCGCCGATGCTGGCCGACGTGGTCACTCCCGGTTCGGTGGTGACACCGTTTTTGCTGGCCGACGCCTACCACGCTCGCATCGACATTCCTCGACAGATCGCGGGGCACCGTGGGGTGCGACAGGCGGCGGTGCTCGGGGAGGACGAGCGGCTGATTGCCGTACTGCACAAAAGACTGCGCGAACTGGCTGTTTCCGGACTCGACCGCGATCTCGGTGTGCTGGTGGTGGCGATCGGCTCGAGCGATGCCGCGGCGAACGCGCGCACCGCAACGGTGGCCGTCAGGTTGGCGGCCGGCACCCGCTGGGCCGATGCGACGACCGCGTTTGCGACCGCGGCCGGCTCGCTGGCCGAGGCCGCAGACCGGTTGCGGGGCGCCGGCGCCCGGCGGCTGGTGATCGCGCCCTGGTTCCTGGCGCCGGGACGGCTGACCGATCGAGTGGCTGACTTTGCGCACGATCGCGGTATTGCCATGGCGGCCCCGCTGGGCGCGCATCCGCTGGTGGCTCAGACGGTGCTGGACCGCTTCGATGCGGCGCTGACGGAGCAGGCTGCGGCCTGACCATCTCTGGCGCGAGGGTGCGCAGACCCGGGAATTAAGTCGGCGTGTCGACCGGCGACACGCACGCTCGCGGCAAGGGGAGATCGGGCACCCGGGTGGCGGCCGCGTAGACGGTGTCGCCTTCTTTCAGACCGAGTGCCTCTGCGTCGCCCCGGGTGATCTGCGCGGTGAACGGGCCGCCGGTGGCGGCGTTGGTCAACTCCACCCGGACCTCGAAGCCCAGCATCACCACGCGGTCGATGGTGGCGCGGATGACGCCGGCGGATTTGGCGGCGTCGTCGCTGGCGGCGATCTTCATGTCGGGATTGCGCCCGACCCGGATGTCGTGCGGACGCACCAAGGTGCCGTTCAACGAGGACACCGCGCCCAAAAACGACATCACGAAGGCGTTCGCCGGACTGTCGTACACGTCGGCCGGGGATCCGACCTGCTCGATACGACCCTTGTTGAGCACTGCAATCCGATCGGCCACATCGAGCGCCTCGGCCTGGTCGTGCGTCACCAGCACCGTGGTGACGTGCACCTCGTCGTGCAACCGCCGCAGCCAGGCCCGCAGATCTTCGCGGACCTTGGCGTCCAACGCACCGAACGGCTCGTCGAGCAGCAGCACGTGCGGGTCGACCGCCAACGCGCGGGCCAGCGCCATACGCTGCCGTTGACCACCGGAGAGCTGGTTGGGGTAGCGGTTCTGAAAACCGCTGAGCCCCACCACCTCGAGCAGATTGTCGACTTTTTTCTTGATCTCCGACTTCGGCCGCCGGCGAATCCGCAGCCCGAATGCGACGTTGTCGCGGACGGTCAAATGCTTGAAAGCGGCGTAATGCTGGAACACAAACCCGATGCCCCGCCGCTGCGGTGGCACCCGGGTCACGTCGAGGCCGTTGATCGTCACGGTTCCGGTGTCAGGCCGGTCGAGTCCGGCAATGGCACGCAACAACGACGACTTGCCCGACCCGCTAGGGCCCAACAGCGCCGTCAGCGAACCGGCGGGCACCGTGAAGTCCACGTCGTCGAGTGCGACGAAGTCGCCGTGGCGTTTGTTGGCGCCCCGTACGATGATCGCGTCTGTCCCTGAGTTGGCAGTCATGCGGCCTCCTTGCCGGAACGTCGGATGTCGAGCAAGACCTGAACGATCAGCACCACCACGGACACCCCCATCAGCAATGTCGACAAGGCATAGGCACCGTACTCAGCGCCCCGGTTGTAGCGGTCGGAAACCAACAGCGTCAACGTCTGTGATTTCCCCGGCAGGTTCGACGACACCATGAGCACCGCGCCGTATTCGCCGAGAGTACGGGCGATGGTCAACACGATGCCGTAGGTGAGGCCCCACCGGATCGACGGCAGCGTGATCCGCCAAAAGGTCTGCCACCAGGTCGAACCCAGCGTTGCGGCGGCCTCCTCCTGGTCGGTCCCCAACTCGTGCAGCACCGGTTCCACTTCGCGGACCACGAATGGCAGCGTGACGAAGACACTCGCCAGCACGATCCCGGGCAGACCGAAGATGATCTTGAGCCCTAAATCTCTCTCGACGAAGCCCAGCGCGCCGGCCGACCCCCACAACACGATCAGCGCCACACCCACGATGACGGGCGAAACGGCAAACGGCAGATCGATGATGGCCTGCAGCAGACCCTTACCACGAAACCGGTTGCGCGCCAACATCAATGCCGTCGGAATACCGAACACGACATTCAGCGGCACCACAATCGCCACGACCAGCAACGACAACTGCAGTGCCGAGATCGCCGCGGGCGTGCTGATATAGGCGTAGAACTGGCCGATGCCGGGCGAAAAGGTTCGCCACAGGATCACCGCAACCGGAACAACGAGCAATACGGCGACATAGCCCAGCGCGATGCAACGGACGAGGCAGCGAACGCGCGGTGAGGTCGTCATGCCGACAACTCCTCGCGTTTGGCGGCGCGTGAACCGACAGTGCGCAAGAGGAGCAACACGACGAACGAGATGCTCAACAACACAATGGATATCGCGGCCGCGCCGGTGCGGTCGTCGTTCTCGATCAAGGTACGGATCCACTGCGAGGAGACTTCGGTTTTCCCGGGCACCGCACCGCCGATCAAAACCACCGAGCCGAACTCACCGATGGCACGCGAAAACGCCAGGCCCGCACCGGTTAGCAACGACGGTGTCAGCGACGGCAGCACCACGGAGGTGAAGATCGTCGCGCTGTTGGCGCCCAGCGACGCGGCCGCCTCCTCAGCCTCGCGGTCGATCTCGAGCAACACCGGTTGGACGGCGCGCACCACGAACGGCAACGTGACGAACGCCAGCGCCACCCCCACACCCCACCCGGTGTGCTGCAGATGCAGCCCGACGGGGCTGTTGGGCCCGTAGAGGGCCAGCATCACCAGGCTGGCAACGATGGTGGGCAACGCGAACGGCAGGTCGATGATCGTGTCGACGAGCCGCTTACCGGGGAAATCGTCGCGCACCAGCACCCAGGCGATCATCAGGCCGAACACCAGATTGAGCACCGTGACCCCGGCCGAAATCGTCAGCGTTACCCGAAACGACTCCAGCGCGGCATTCGAGGTGACCGCCAGCCAAAATGCGCGCCAGCCGCCGTCGACTGCTTGCCAGGCGATCGCGGCCAATGGCAGCAACACGATCACCGACAACCACACCGTCGCCATACCGACCCGCAGCGGGGTGTTGCCGCGGCGCGCCTGAGTCAGGTGGGGTGCAATCGTGGCCGTCATCCGGTGGCCCGCATGTAGATCCGGGTGATGCTGCCGGAGTTCTTGTCGAACAACTGCGGGTCCACGGTGTCCCAGCCGCCTAGGTCAGTAATCGTCCACAGCTTCGTCGGTACCGGGAACTGGTCACGGAAATCGGCGGCGACGGCCGGGTCCACCGGCCGGAAACCCGCCTCCGCCCACAACTTCTGGGCTTGCGCGGAGTACTGAAAGTTTTTGAACGCGGTCGCGGTGTCCAGATGCGCGGTGGTGGTCACGACCGCAAGCGGGTTGTCGATCTTGAAGGTCTGCGGCGGGTTCACGTGGGTGATCGGCTTGCCTTGCCGCTCGGTGGCGATGGCCTCATTCTCATAGCTGATCAGCACATCGCCGCTGCCCTGGACAAAGACATCGGTGGCTTCGCGCCCGGACCCCGGACGCAGTTTGACGTGCTGGCCCACCAGCTTGTTGACGAAATCCACTCCGGCTTGGGGATTTCGTCCTCCGCCACTCTTGACGGCGTACGGCGCCAGCAGATTCCATTTCGCCGAGCCCGAACTGAGCGGACTGGGGGTGATGACCTCCACACCCGGCTTCACCAAGTCATCCCAGTCTTTGATGTTTTTCGGATTGCCCTGGCGCACCACCAGCGTCACCACCGAGCCGAACGGGATGCCCTTGGTGGCGTCCTTGTCCCAGTCCTTGGAAACCTTGCCGGCCTTGACCAGGCGGGTGATGTCGGGTTCGACCGAGAAATTCACGACATCGGCCGGTTTGCCGTCGACGACGCCACGTGACTGATCCGCGGAGGCCCCATATGAGCTGACCACCTGAACGCCCTTGCCGTCTTCGGAGGCGTTGAACGCGGGAATCACCTTGCTCCAGCCGGGTTCTGGAGCAGAGTAGGCAACCAGTGTGATGCTGACCCGCGCATTGCGCGGGCCGCTGCCTCCGACCACGTCGCTGGGACCACCGTGGCAGGCGGCCGCGACGGCCGCGGCCATCGCGAGGGCGACGACACGCCATCCCCTGATGTGGTTAAGCATCGGTGACCTTTCGGGCTGCGGGAATCGAATCACCGCGACGGAAAGGCCTCGGGTCGTTCAGTGACCAGCACTCGTCAGTTGCACCGACACCGACGCCAGACCGCGCGCGTATTGGTTCAGCGGCGACAGTGCACATCGGCCACAGCGGAATCACCCACGGCAATGAGTGCCAAGACATAGCACTCTCGGTTGCCGGACGCTGCGCGCATGCCGCGAAGCCTAACAGAATCCGCTGCACCGGCATGGTTAGCCGGCAACTCTCAGTGCGTCAGCCACCACATGACGATGACCAGCACCACCAGCAGAACCAACACCAACGTCACCTGCGATCGGGGCATACCGGTCATCGGGGCCCCTCGTCGCCGCCCGGCGACGATGCGCGCCGTGGAACAACAGCGCGAGGCGGGGGTACCGCCCGCTTGCGGGGGAGAACCGGGCCATCCGAGGGTTGCCGGGCGCGGCGCATCAGCCCGATCCCCCCGCCCAGCATGGTGTCCAGCGCCAGGGCAGCGAGGTAGGCCAAGGCCAGCACAACCGGCATCACCACGACGGTCTGCAGGACGAACCCGAGCCCCGACAACCACAACTCGACGCCGTCCCACCAGCTGAGGAACCCGTTCACCGGGCTTACCCTATGCCCCGCTTCTCACGAATCCAACGTGTCAGGATCAGCGGCTGGCCAGCGGGTGGAGATCGGGCCTGATTGGTTCACTGGGCGGCCCCGAGTAGACGCCGGACAGGTCCACAGATGATGATGGCGGCATGGTTTTGCACGCCGATTCGACCGAGGAAGCTTCCGAGGAGGTCCCCCCGTTCACCGTCACGTCCCCGGTGCCCTTCACGCCGACCGGGTCGTTGCGGAACCCGTTCCCGCCGATCGCCGATTACGCGTTTCTGTCCGACTGCGAGACGACGTGCCTGATTTCGCCGGCCGGTTCGGTCGAGTGGTTGTGCGTGCCGCGGCCGGACTCACCCAGCGTGTTCGGCGCGATCCTGGATCGGAGCGCCGGCCACTTCCGGTTGGGGCCCTACGGGGTCTCGGTGCCGTCGGCTCGGCGCTACTTGCCCGGCAGCCTGATCATGGAGACCACCTGGCAGACCCACACCGGCTGGCTGATCGTGCGCGATGCGCTGGTGATGGGTCCGTGGCATGACATCGAGCGACGGTCGCGCACGCATCGTCGTACCCCGATGGACTGGGACGCCGAGCACATTCTGCTGCGCACGGTGCGCTGCGTGTCCGGCACCGTCGAGCTGATGATGAGCTGCGAGCCGGCGTTCGACTACCACCGTGTCGGGGCGACGTGGGAATACTCGGCCAATGCCTACGGCGAAGCCATCGCTCGGACCAAACACAACCCCGACGCGTATCCGACGCTGCGGCTGACCACCAACCTGCGGATCGGACTGGAGGGCCGCGAGGCACGAGCACGCACGCGGTTGAAAGAGGGCGACGACGTGTTCGTCGCGTTGAGTTGGTCCAAGCACCCTGCGCCGCAAAGCTATAAAGAGGCCGCCGACAAAATGTGGCAGACCACCGAGTCATGGCGGCAGTGGATCAACATCGGCAACTTCCCGGACCACCCGTGGCGGGCCTACCTACAGCGCAGCGCGCTGACGCTGAAAGGTTTGACGTATTCGCCCACCGGCGCGCTACTGGCTGCCAGCACCACCTCACTGCCGGAAACACCTCAGGGCGAACGTAACTGGGACTACCGCTACGCCTGGATCCGCGATTCCACATTCGCATTGTGGGGCCTCTACACCTTGGGTTTGGATCGCGAGGCCGACGACTTCTTCGCGTTCATCGCCGACGTGTCCGGCGCCAACAACGATGAACGCCATCCGCTGCAAGTGATGTACGGCGTCGGCGGCGAACGCAGCCTGGTCGAAGAAGAGTTGCACCATCTGTCCGGCTACGACCATGCGCGTCCGGTCCGAATCGGCAACGGCGCCTACAACCAAGCGCAGCACGATATTTGGGGTGCCATCCTCGACTCGTTCTACCTGCACGCCAGATCCCGTGAGCAGATCCCAGAGACGCTCTGGCCCGTGCTGAAAAAGCAAGTCGAAGAAGCTTCAAGACACTGGCGTGAGCCCGACCGCGGCATCTGGGAGGTCCGTGGCGAACCGCAGCACTTCACCTCGTCAAAGGTCATGTGCTGGGTGGCGCTGGACCGCGGCGCCAAGCTGGCCGAGCGGCAGGGCGAGAAGAGCTACGCCCAGCAGTGGCGGGCCGTTGCCGAAGAGATCAAGGCCGACATCCTCGAGCACGGGGTGAACTCCAGCGGCGTGTTCACCCAGCACTACAACACCGACGCGCTGGACGCGTCACTGCTTCAGGTGGTGCTGACCCGGTTCCTGCCGCCTGATGACCCGCGGGTGCGCGCGACCGTGCTGGCCATCGCCGATAACCTCACCGAACAAGGTCTGGTGTTGCGTTACCGCGTGGAGGAGACCGACGACGGCCTGACCGGCGAGGAAGGCACCTTCACCATCTGCTCGTTCTGGCTGGTGTCGGCGCTGGTTGAGATCGGCGAGGTCAGCCGCGCTAAGCACCTGTGCGAACGGCTGCTGTCCTACGCCAGCCCGCTGCACCTCTACGCCGAGGAGATCGAGCCGCGCACCGGCCGGCATCTGGGTAACTTCCCGCAGGCGTTCACCCACCTGGCGTTGATCAATGCCGTGGTGCACGTGATTCGCGCCGAGGAAGAAGCCGACTCCACCGGCGGATTCCAGCCCGCCAACGCCCCGATGTAGGCCCGATGGTTTCCGGTCAGCGTGCGTGTCCCCGGCCGACACTCCGGGGCAGGACCCGGGAACACGCACGCTCGCGCTTTCCTGCGCGCGCGTCACTCCCTAGCTGCGGTCACGATTCTCGCGACGATCCGCTGGCCCTCGTCCGTGATGCCCTGGCCACACACGAGCGACTCCGCAATCAAATTCGACAGCACGCCCATCGCATGTTGGCAAACCACTCCGCCGGTGTCGTCGCTGGTCCGGGTCTGGGTGATCAAGTCATCACCCACATCAGCGACTTGCCCCAGTTTCCACGTCGCGTTAGCAGTATCAGTGAACTCGCGCGTCCAGGAAGTACCGCTGCAACGTGTCCACTGATCGCGGGACTTACCGAGGAACTTGCCGGCCTGGCCCGGCGACGAGAACAACACGGCCGCCTGGTTCACCTGAGGAAGTGGCGGAGGTGACGCTTGCATGGAGGGCGCCAGCATTTGGCTGCGGACGTGCGTCCATCCGCTGTCCTCATACACTTTTGGGTCCGCGACGATCAATGCACCGGCACACGCCGTGTTCGACTCGTGGCCGGATATGTTGCTACTAGGGATGACCATTTCAGTCGCGTTGACAATGCCACCCACCCCTTGCGGTGTGAGGAGCAATTGGTCGACATCCGACCCGGACAGCTGGTGTTCATCAGATGGTGGTGCCGCGGCGGGTTCTGCGCCTTCTGACCCGTGCCGAGTGATAGCAAGCGTTGTACCGAGGGCGACGACGAGGACCGTCGCGATCGCGGCCGGAACCACGATGGCCTTACGCCGCCAGAAGGCGGTGGGTTTGCGCCTCTCCGGCGGGCCGGAAGGCGGAGTCGACACCGGGGAGGCGACGCGAACACCGCCGACTGGGGAATCGAGCGCAGCACGCGCGGCCCGCGCCAAGTCCAGGGCACTTTGATACCGCTGCTGCGGGTCCTTGGCCATGCCCGTGGCGATCACCTGATCAAACGCCGACGGGACGCCCACCCCCGTCAGCGACGGCCGCGGCGGCGGGGCCAGCAAATGCTCAGTCAGCAACTGCTCCGCCACTTCGCCTGGATAAGGTCGGCAACCCGTCAAACACTCATAAAGCACACAACTCAACGCATAGATATCCGAGCGGGGGTCCACCTGGCCGGCAGTAAGCCGCTCCGGCGCCATATATGCCAACGTCCCAATCGCGAAACCTGCACTCGTCAAACCTTTTTCATGAGCCCCACGCGCAATCCCGAAATCGATCAGATACGCGAAGTCGGACTCCCCAACCAGGATGTTCGATGGTTTGACATCGCGATGGACCAAACCCACCTTGTGGGCGGCATTGAGCGCCGCGCACACCTGCTCCACAATCGACACCGCCCGGCTCGGACTCATCGGCCCACCAGCGAGCAACGCCGCCAACTCGCTGCCCTCGATCAGCCGCATATCCACGTATAGCCGGCCTTCGATCTCGCCGAAATTGTGGATCGGCACCACATGCGGTTCATTCAAAGCCGCCGCAGCAAACGCCTCCCGACGGAACCGCGCCTGAAATCCCTCGTCCCGCGCCAGGTGCGCCGGCAGAACCTTCAGCGCCACCACCCGATTGGTCACAGAATCGAACGCGCGGTAAACCTCACCCATACCGCCGCGGCCCAGTAACTCCAGCAACCGGTAGCGACCGAACGACGCCTGCTCCAATGCCGTCAGCCTTCTCCCCAACCAGCAACCAAGGTTGTTCCTTGCCGACCATCATCGATTACGTGCGCACCGTACCGTTCGACGAACGCGCCGTCCCAGAAATCGGTGGAAACCCGGCGTTGCTTTCCGCGAGCCAAATGCGTGTCGTGGCGCGCGAGGCTCACTGAGATTGCATCCAGGGTCGTGATCCGGTGCTCGACTGCAACCCTCATTGCAATCTGAACGAGAAGCCGACGGCCCGAAGCTATTTCTTCGCCTTGTCCCCCGCCGCGTCTGCCGACAGCGCCGCGACGAAAGCTTCCTGCGGCACGTCGACCCGGCCGATGGTCTTCATCCGCTTCTTGCCTTCCTTCTGCTTTTCCAGCAGTTTGCGCTTACGGGTGATATCACCGCCGTAGCACTTCGACAGCACGTCCTTGCGGATCGCGCGAATGTTCTCCCGCGCAATGATTTTCGACCCGATTGCGGCCTGCACCGGCACCTCGAACTGCTGACGTGGGATGAGTTCCTTGAGCTTGGTAGTCATCTTGTTGCCGTAGGCAGCCGCGGCGTCCTTGTGCACGATCGCGCTGAACGCGTCGACGGCCTCACCCTGCAACAGGATGTCGACTTTGACCAGGTCGGCCTCCTGCTCGCCGGCTTCCTCGTAATCAAGGCTGGCGTAGCCGCGGGTGCGCGACTTCAACGAGTCGAAGAAGTCGAAGATGATCTCACCCAGCGGCATCGTGTAGCGCAGCTCCACCCGTTCTGGTGACAGATAGTCCATGCCGCCGAGCTCGCCGCGGCGAGATTGGCACAGTTCCATGATCGTGCCGATGAACTCACTCGGCGCGATGATCGTGGTTTTGACGACAGGCTCGTAGACGGTGCGGATCTTGCCCGACGGCCAATCCGACGGGTTGGTCACCACCATGCGCTCGTCGGCCCCACCTTCCACGACCACCTGGTAGACCACGTTGGGTGAGGTCGAGATCAGATCGAGGTCGAACTCACGCTCCAGCCGCTCGCGGGTGATCTCCATGTGCAGCAGGCCCAAAAACCCGCACCGGAACCCGAAACCCAGCGCCACCGACGTTTCCGGTTCATAGGTCAACGCGGCGTCGTTGAGCTGCAATCGATCCAGCGCGTCACGCAAAACGGGATAGTCGGAGCCGTCGACGGGATACAGGCCGGAATACACCATCGGCTTGGGTTCGCGGTAGCCGGTCAGCGCCTCGGCGGCGCCGTGGCGCGCGGTGGTCACGGTGTCGCCGACCTTGGATTGGCGCACGTCTTTGACACCGGTGATCAGATAGCCCACCTCCCCGACGCCGAGACCGGCGGTGGCTTTCGGCTCGGGTGAGACGATGCCGACTTCCAGCAGTTCGTGAGTGGCGCCGGTAGACATCATCGCGATCTTCTCGCGCGGGGTGATCTTGCCGTCGACCACCCGCACATAGGTCACCACCCCGCGGTAGATGTCGTAGATGGAATCGAAAATCATTGCCCGAGTAGGTGCTTCGGCATCGCCGGTGGGCGGAGGGACCTGCTTGACGACGGCGTCGAGCAGCTCCGCCACCCCTTCACCGGTTTTGCCGGAAACGCGGAGCACGTCGTCGGGGTCGCAGCCGATGATGTGGGCGATCTCGGCGGCGTAGCGGTCGGGGTCAGCGGCGGGCAGGTCGATCTTGTTGAGCACCGGAATGATCACCAGGTCGCGGTCCAGCGCCAGATACAAGTTGGCCAGCGTCTGCGCCTCGATGCCCTGGGCGGCGTCGACCAGCAACACTGCTCCCTCGCAGGCGGCCAGCGCCCGGGACACCTCGTAGGTGAAGTCGACGTGGCCCGGGGTGTCGATCAGATGCAGGACGTGGTCGGTGTCGCCGACCCGCCAGGGCAGCCGCACGTTCTGCGCCTTGATGGTGATTCCGCGCTCGCGCTCGATGTCCATCCGGTCCAGGTATTGCGCGCGCATCGACCGTTCATCGACGACGCCGGTGAGCTGCAGCATCCGGTCGGCCAGCGTGGATTTGCCGTGGTCGATGTGGGCGATGATGCAGAAGTTCCGAATCTGCGCCGGCGCGGTGAACGTTTGGTCGGCGAAACTGCTGATGGGAATCTCCTGGTGGACTCATACGTGGGCGTCCATCCAGGGTATCGAGGCAACCAGGTCGAGACACAATCGCGCCGGGCGCCGCTCGCACCGACGTGACGAGGCGGAAATAACTCCGGCCCCGGTCGCGCGAACGCGGCCGGGGCCGGAGACCCCCGTCCGGCGGGTTACGGGCGATGCAAACCGCCGGACATGCGTTGCCCGACCCCCTCCCTCCCGCGCCCCCTGCGCGGGGGCCGAGCAACCCACTTCACTGCCTCACCTCAACAGATAAGGCCAACCCTCAGTGCACAAAGGTTTGGTTACCAACCGCGCATGAGCCTAATAGTCAGCTGAGAGGAATATCGAAGATTCGTGAGAAAACTCGTGCCGGGATCTCATCGTCGGCTGGGGAGGCAGGGTGTGGCCATTTGTTGGACGCACGTACAATTTCGTCGGGCAAACCCGCTGAATGCTGCGGCCGTGGCGGAGACCCACGTGGGCCTGCTCAGGAGGCCCACGGTTCCGACGAGCCGGTCGGCCCGGGCCGCTCTCGCCTATGCTGCGAACATGGCGTCCCCACGCAAGCCACAGTGGAAGACGTTGCAGCGCTTCGCGGAGAACCTGGTGTTCAACGAAGCACCGAAGTTCATCCGCCAGCTGCAGAGGTCGCCGACGATGCAGCGCGGCATTCAGCAAGGCCTCAGGATCGGCATGGAGGTCTTCGCCGGCGGCGAGTCATCGCCACCGGCTGAGATCACCCTCGGCCGCCCAGTGACCAATAACAGCGTCCCGACCGCGCACCGGGCCCGCAAGCTGGTCTATGCCCCCGATTTGGACGGGCGGGCCGATCCCGGCGAAATCGTGTGGACCTGGGTGGTCTACGAGGACGACCCCAGCCGAGGCAAGGACCGCCCGGTGCTGGTGGTGGGCCGCGACCGTCGCACCTTGCTCGGACTGATGATGTCCAGCCAGCAACGGCACGCCGCTGATCCCGATTGGGTCGGCATCGGCAGCGGGAGCTGGGACGACGAAGGCCGGGAGAGCTGGGTCCGGTTGGATCGGGTGCTCGACGTACCCGAGGAGGGAATCCGTCGCGAGGGCGCCATTTTGCAGCGCGACACTTTCGATGTGGTGGCCGCCCGGTTGCGGGCCGACTATTCGTGGAGCTGACGCGAGCCGGTCAGCCCTGGGTGATGTAGGACTGCAGCTGGGCCTGCTCGGCCTCGAGTTCTTCCATCCGGGTCTTCACGACATCACCGATACTGACGATCCCGATCAGCTCTCCGTTGTCCAGTACCGGCACGTGCCGCACCCGGTTTTCGGTCATCAGCATGCTGATGCTGTCCACAGTGTCTGCCTTGCCGCAGGTGGCGACGACGGCCGTCATGATCTTCGAGACCGGCCGAGAAAGTACCGAAGCGCCGTGGGTGTGCAGCTGACGTACGACGTCGCGCTCGGAAACGATGCCGGCGACGCCGTCTGGCCCAACCACCACCATTGCGCCGATGTTGTGCCCGGCCAGCCCTGCAAGCAGTTCGGTCACCGGCGCGTCGGGGTTGACGGTGACCACCGCCGCACCTTTGTTTCGCAACACATCTGCAATCCGCATCGAGGCCTCCCGCGTTGTGATCCGGTTCACACCAGGCTACGGACATCTCCGTCGGTGCGAAAGCGACCGGCGAAAATCACCGCCAGCGACCAGACACGAACCCGCTCCGCAGAGCGACGCCGACCGCGCGGTGCGAGCTGGCCGCCGCCGCACGGATTGGAATCCGCCCGGGATCCAAGGTGATGTGTCGAGCGCACGATGACAACTGAAATCGCAAGCGGCACAGGCAAATCCTCGATTACGAGGGCGAACGCCCGGAATGTGTGACATACCTGACGTCATGATCGAGATCACGCTGCTTGGTACCGGAAGCCCTATCCCCGACCCCAACCGAGCCGGGCCCGCCACCTTGGTGCGAGCCGGCGGACAGCTGTTTTTGACAGACTGCGGGCGCGGAGTGCTGCAGCGGGCAGCGGCAGTCGGCGTGGGCGCCAACGCGCTATCGGCGTTACTGCTCACCCACCTGCACAGCGACCACATCGCCGATCTGGGCGACGTCCTGATCACCCGCTGGGTCAGCACCTTCGGCTCCGAACCAGCGCCGCTGCCGATCATCGGGCCGCCGGGCACCGCAGAGGTCGTCGAGGCCACCCTGAAAGCGTTCGGCCACGACATCGGGTACCGGATCGCCCACCACGCCGATCTGACCGCGCCGCCGCCGGTCGAGGTACACGAGCACACCGAAGGCTCGGTGTGGGCCCACGACGGTGTCACGATCCGGGTGGCTCCCACCGATCACCGGCCGGTGGCGCCCACTATCGGGTTTCGGATCGAATCCGACGGTGCGTCGGTCGTGCTGGCCGGGGACACGGTGCCCTGTGAAAGCCTCGACCAGCTGAGCTCTGGTGCTAACGCTTTAGTGCACACCGTGATTCGCGAAGACCTCATCATGCAGTTGCCACAGCAGCGGATCAAGGACATCTGCGACTACCACTCGTCGGTCGAGCAGGCCGCCGCCACCGCCAAGCGCGCCGGGGTCGCCACCCTGGTGCTGACGCACTACGTGCCGGCCATCGGGCCGGGGCAGGAAGACCAGTGGCGGGCACTGGCCGCAACGGAGTTCGACGGCCGGATCGAGCTTGGCGACGACCTACACCGCGTCGACGTCGGGCCGGGTGGCTGACGTGCGGCCGCGCCGGCGCGGTTCACCCGGCGCGGCACCCGAGCGCGGCAGCGTTTTAGCAGGTCAGCGCCGGTGATCTGGCCCGCGGTAGTGGTGAGATCGACGTGGGCGAGCTGTCGACCGGCGCATCGTGGCGGTAGCGTTGGTCGCGCAGTGCTGGGCTCGGCTTTGGGAGAGCGGCCCATCGGCTGATAACCTGGTCATTCGCTGCCCAGCTGCCCGGCACCTGGAGCCTGAACCCCCATCGAGATCGACGAAGGAACTAACGCGTGGCCAACATCAAGTCGCAGCAGAAGCGCAACCGCACCAATGAGCGCCGCCGGCTGCGCAACAAATCGGTGAAGTCGTCGCTTCGCACGGCTGTCCGCGCGTTTCGCGAGGCCACCGAGGCCGGCGAGAAGGACAAGGCTGCCGAACTGCTGGTGTCGACCAACCGCAAGTTGGACAAGGCGGCCAGCAAGGGCGTCATCCACCAGAACCAGGCCGCCAACAAGAAGTCGGCGCTGGCCCGCGCCTTCAACAAGCTCTGAACTACCGCTCCGGGCGGTAGCGCTGCACAACTATCCGGCTTGTCCCCGTAACCGGCCGGAACCTCCACTCCGGACCGACCGGCCCGCGTCGTCACCGGCGGCTAATTCGGCAACCGTCCGCACCGCGGCTTCCAGCGCGTAATCTGCGTCGGCCGCCGCGCCCTTGACATCGGCGTTCAGCGAGGCAACCAGCCTCATCGCCGTCGCCACCATGTCACGTGACCAACCCCGGGCCTGTTTCTGCGCCTTCTGCACTCGCCAGGGCGGCATCCCGAGTTCGCCCGCCAGCCGGTAAGGATCACCGGACTGTGAGCCCACCCGCCCGATGCTGTGTACGGCCTCGGCCAACGCATCGGCCAGCACCACATGCGGCTCGCCGCGCATCATCGCCCACCGCAGCGCCTCCACGGCACCTTCGACGTCGCCGATCACCGCCTTGTCGGCGATGTCGAAACCTTTCACCTCGGCTTTGCCGCTGTGATAGCGGCGCACCGCGGCGGCGTCGACGCGACCTCCGGTATCGGCCACCAATTGTGAACAGGCCGAGGCGAGTTCACGCACATCAGAGCCAACGGCGTAGAGCAGCGCGGTGACCGTATCCTGGTCGACTTTGGCCCGCAGCGAGCGAAATTCGTTGCGGACGAAATCGGCACGCTCGCCGGCTTTGGTGATTCGCGCACACGGATGCACCTGCGCGCCCAACGACTGCAACTGAGTGGCCAACGCTTTTGCCCGCCCGCCACCCGAGTGCACGACGACGAGCACCGTGCCGGACGGGACGTCGCCGGCAGCGGCGGCAATCAATTCAGCGGCATCTTTACCGGCCTCACCGGCGGCTTCGAGGACCACGACCCGCTCGTCGGCGAACAGCGACGGGCTCAGCAGCTCGGCGAGTTCGTAAGTGTCGACTTCGCCGGCCCGCAGCCGGCTCACTGGCACGTCGTCGGTGCCGGCCCGCTGCCGCGCGGCACGCAGCACTTCGCCGACGGCGCGCTCGACCAGCAATTCCTCGTCACCCAGTACGAGGTGCAACGCCTGGCTCACCACTCGATCGTGTCACGCCCGGCCGACAGCGACCCCGTCGGCACCAAGCCCGACAGCGACCAGGCCACTAGGCCCACGGCGCCGACCGCAGCCGCCACCCGAAACCACCGCCAGCGCCACAGCACCACGGTCAGCACCGCGAGGGCGCTGACGAGCACGACGCCTTGTAACCCGGCCGGGACCGGCACGCTGGCGGCCGGTACCGCGGCCGCCCAGTGCGCGATGTGCAACACCCACCACAGCTCTGGACCGGTGAACCGGATCAGCAGCTGTGCACCGGCCGGCCAGAGCAGGCACAGCGCGGCTGCGGCACTACCCATCACGGTGATCGGCGCGATCAGCGCCGCCACCGCGAGATTGGCTGCTGCGGATACCAGGCTGACCTGGCCGGAGATCCCGGCGACCAGCGGCGCAGTCACCAGCTGCGCCGCACACGCCACACAGATCGCGTCGGTCAGCGGCTTAGGCCAGCCGGCCGACACCAGCCGCCGCGACCAGACCGGCGCAATGACCACCAGCGCCGCCGTCGCCACCACCGACAACGCGAAACCAACGTCGACCGCCAACTGAGGAGCGGCAACCATCAACACCAGCACGGCGGCCGACAGTGCGGGAATCGCCTGGCGCCGCCGGCTCGACAGCACACCCACCAGCGCGATGGCGCCCATCACGGCGGCGCGCAACACGCTGGCAGTGGGTTGCACCACGACGACGAACACCACCAGCGCACAAGCGGCGAGGGCCACCGCTGACCGCGGCCCGATCAGGCGTGCCGAAAACAGCACCGCGCCGCACACGATCGTCACATTCGCCCCGGATACCGCCATGAGATGCGTCAGCCCCGCCACCCGGAACTCTCGGCTCGTCGCAGGGGTGACCTGCGAGGTGTCGCCGAGGACCAGGGCGGGCAACATCGCCGCTTGGTCGGTCGGCAACACTCGGCGCGCTGTGCCGGCAAACTGAGCGCGCACGCCATGCGCAGCCTGGTACACCGGCGCGGCACGCCCCATGGTCGGCTCGCCGATCGCGTTGAGCACCGCCACCGTCAGGTCATGGCGGGCGGGACGGGTGATCCGCGCCCGGAACTGCGCCGGCTGGCCCACCATCACCTCGCCGAACGCGTGCGCCGGCGCGAAAACGACTACCCGACCGGATATCTCGTCGCCCGCGAAGCGCTGCAGCTTCGCGCGGAACATCAGCCGGCCGCGGCCCAGCGGCAGCGCGCTTTCGCTCGGTATGACCGTCACTTTCGCGGCCGTCCCGAACGCCGCAGTAATTGGGTGGTGAGCGACTGCCGCTGCGCGTAATGCGATTGCGAAGCCGAACCCCGCGCCCACGACCCCAATTGCGGTCAGGCTGATGCCGACGGTCCGCAGGTGTGGCTTGCGCGCCAGCAGTGCTCCCGAGGCAGCGCTCACCACGCACAGTGCGGCAACGACATTGCCGATCGGCCAGACGATCCCGGCGGCGGTGACTACCCACCCGGCCAGTGCAGCGGGCACCAAACGCACGTCGAGCCGCGCGGCCGGCACATCGGCCAACAACGGATGCTGCACGGGCGCTAGACACGGACCAGCGCGCGCAACTTGTCCAGCCGCGCCGGCCCTATACCGTCGACTTCGGCGAGCTGGTCGACGCTGCTGAACTTGCCATTGGCTTCACGCCACGCCACGATCGCGGCGGCAGTCACCGGTCCGATGCCTGGCAGGGTGTCCAGTTGCTGGACCGTCGCGGTGTTCAGATCGATAACCTCACCGGACTTGGCCGATGTCGCCCCGGATGGTTTCCCGGGTGCGACGGGCGTTGCCGGCGCCGAACCCGGATTGACCGAGCTGCCCAACGCGGTCGGCTGGCCGCGGGGCGGGGCGATACCGACCACGATCTGCTCGCCGTCGCCGACCTGTCGGGCCATGTTTAACCCGATGGTGTCCGCGCCGTCCATCGCGCCGCCCGCCGCCTTCAGCGCGTCCGCGATCCGTGCGCCGGGCGCCAATGTGACCAGTCCGGGCGTGTGCACCAGACCGACCACGCTGACGATCACCGGTTGGGCCGGGCCGGCCGCTGCGGTGGCGCTCGGGCTGCGGCTCGACACCATCTCCACCGGTGGCAGCTTGGCCGACACCACGGGCACCGGCTGGTCGCGTACCAGGGTGAACACGGTGACCAGTACCGCGATCGCGGCAACCACCGCCAGGGCAATGGCGCCGGCACGACCGGGATCGGCGCGGATCCGGGCCAACAAACCGGCGTTGTGTGCCGTGCTGTCCGGAACCCAGCGCGGCAGCAAGGAATTCGGGTCGTCGTCGCCGTCGTCGGTCGCATCAGGCTCCGTGTCGGGCCGGGCGCCGAGTCGCCGGTGCAGCCGCTCGGCAGGCAATTCTGTTCGCATGCGCCGACGGTAGGTGCGCCGACCGTCGGCGCAGCGCCGTCGCAGCGCTGCCGAGGACCCACTGTGGAGTAAGCCGGAACTGTGCACAACCGTCGCCGGCAGGTTTGGCGATCGAGCATGCGGGTAGCCGGGCGACTATGGGTTTGAACATCCGGCGCGCGGCCCGTAAAGGAAGCCGCCCGTGACTCCAGCTGAGCCGGGACCCGACGCCCGCATCGACCAGATCCAGGCCGATATCGACCACACCCGCGGTGAGCTCGGCGACACCGTGGGCGCGCTGACGACCAAGCTCGACAGGAAGAAGGCGGCAGTCAAGCCGCCGGTTGCCATCGTGGCTTCGGTCGCCGGTGTCAGCGTGGTCGGGATTATCTGGTGGCGCAAGCGATCCGGCCGCCACCGGAGCTGACGTGGGACTCACTGTCGCGGTTACCGGACCTACCGGCGAAATCGGCACCTCGGCGGTGACGGCGCTGGAGCGCGACCCGGCCGTCGACCGCATTGTCGGCATGGCGCGCCGGCCCTTCGAGCCGTCGTCGCGGGGTTGGTCCAAGACGATCTATCTGCAAGGCGACATCCTGGACCGTAACGCGGTGGACGCCTTGGTCGCCGAGGCTGACGTGGTGGTGCATTTGGCATTCATCATCATGGGATCCCGCCAGGAAAGTGAACGGGTGAACCTCGAAGGCACCCGGAATGTCTTCGAAGCCTGCGCGGCCGGGGCCGCCGCCGAGAAGCCGCGCCGTCTGGTGTACAGCTCGTCGGTAGCCGCCTACGGCTATCACGGCGAGAACCCCGTCCCGCTGACCGAAGACGTACCAGCGCGGGGCTCACCCGAGCACTATTACTCCCAGCAGAAGGCGGCCTGCGAAGCCGCGCTCGACGAGATCACCGCAGGGACACCGCTGGAGGTCTACGTTCTGCGGCCCTGCATCGTCGCGGGCCCGCAGGCGCACGCGTTGGTCGACGCCATGCCGTGGAACCGCATTCCGTATGCCGGCGCTGCGATCCGGCGGATGCCCCTGCTCAAACCCCCGGTTCCCGACCCGGGCAACCCGTTACAACTGGTCCACCACGATGACGTCGCCACCGCCATTGTGCTGGCCGCCACCAGTTCGGCTCCGCCCGGCGCCTACAACATCGCCGGCGACGGAGTGCTGTCGGTCTCCGAGCTGGCCGCGGCGCTCGGCGGCCGACCAGTGCGGGTGCCCGCCGCTGCGGCGACGGCCGCGTCGACGGTGATCGCCCGACTGCCGTTCGTTCCCTCGGCCGCGGAATGGCTGCACATCGCCCGCACATCGGTGGTGATGGCCACCGACAAGGCCAAAACCCAGCTCGGCTGGACACCGCGGTACACGTCGGCCCAAACATTGCAGGCACTCGCGGAGTCACTCTGAGAGCCGGGCGCGGGCGCAGCAGAGCGCTAGGAGGCCACCGGCTAACGTGCTGAACAGAGTTCCCAACAGATGGAGACACCCGTGCAATTGGCGCTCACAGCGGACGAAGCCGCATTCCGCGACGAGCTTCGCACCTTCTACACCACGCAGATCCCCGCGGACATTCGGGAGCGGAGCCGCCTGGGATTACCGCCCAGCCGCGATGATCTCGCCACCAGCCACAAGATCCTCAACGATCACGGCCTGGCAGTGCCCAGCTGGCCCGTGGAATGGGGCGGCAAGGACTGGACGCCGGCTCAACACCAGATCTGGCTTGACGAGATGCAGCTGGCCTCGGTACCCGAGCCGCTGAACTTCAACGCCAAAATGGTCGGGCCGGTGATCGCCGAGTTCGGTTCCCAGGAGACCAAGCAGCGCTTCCTGCCGCCGACCGCGGCCCTGGACATTTGGTGGTGTCAAGGCTTTTCCGAGCCCGAAGCCGGCTCCGACTTGGCGTCGCTGCGCACCACTGCGGTGCGCGACGGTGACAGCTATGTCGTCAACGGGCAAAAGACCTGGACCACCCTGGGCCAGTACGCGGACTGGATCTTCTGCCTGGTACGCACCGACCCGCAGGCCCCCAAGAAGCAGGCCGGGATCTCGTTTCTGCTGATCGACTTGGACACCCCGGGCATCACGATGCGGCCGATCAAGTTGATCGACGGCGGCCACGAAGTCAACGAGGTGTTCTTCGAGGATGTCCGGGTGCCCGCCGATCAGCTGGTGGGAGAAGAAAACCAGGGCTGGACCTATGCGAAGTTTCTGTTGGGCAACGAGCGGACCGGGATCGCGCAGGTGGGCCGGACCAAAGTTCGCCTCGCCGAGGTCAAGCAGCGTGCTACCGAGACCGGTCTGCTCGACGATCCGCTATTCGCGGCCCGTCTCGCCGAAGCCGAAAACGAGGTGCTGACACTGGAGCTCACCCAGATGCGGGTGGCGTCGGGCTCGTCGGGCGGTAAGCCCAACCCGGCATCGTCGGTGCTGAAACTGTGTGGCAGCCAGTTACAGCAGACCACGACCGAACTTCTGATGGAGGTGGCCGGGCCGGATGCGTTGCCGTTCAATGCCGGCGACGGCATCGCCTCACCCGGGTGGGCGCAAGGGAGTGCACCGCGTTACCTGAACTACCGCAAGACGTCGATCTACGGCGGAAGCAACGAGGTGCAGCGCACCATCATCGCGTCCACCATCCTGGGATTGTGAGGTTGTCATGGACTTTCAACTCAGCGACGAGCAGACGCTGCTCCGCGACACCACCCGCGACCTGCTGTCCCGAGCCTACGACCCGGAGAGCCGCCTGAAGGTTGTCGGCACCGATTTGGGCTGGAGCCGCGAAGTGTGGAGCCAGTTGGCCGACACCGGGATCCTCGGCTTGGGATTCGATCCAGCCGAGGCGGGCCAGATCGAGATCATGGTGGTACTCACCGAAATTGGGCGCCGGCTGGCTCCCGAACCGGTCGTGCACGCTGCGTTGGGGCCCGGCGCGATCATCGCCGAGCTGGGCACTGATACCCAAAAGCAGGTGCTGGACGACGTCGCGTCCGGTGAAAGGCTGCTGGCGTTCGCTCACCTCGAGCCCAGGACCGGGACTGCGACAACCGCTGTGCAACAAGGTGACTCATGGCTACTGAGCGGGCAGAAGAACCCGGTTCTCGCCGGCGACTGCGCCGACACCCTGATTGTCAACGCCGCCTTGCCGGACGGCGGAACCGGCTTGTTCCTGGTCTCCGATGTGGACGGCAACGGGGCCGTCACCCGACGGCCGTACCAGACGTTCGACGGTGCGCGCGGTGCCCAGATCGACCTGGACCAGGCTGCCGGCGAGCCGCTCGGCGATGCGGTCGACGCATCGGCGGCCATCCAGAATGCAATCGTGCGCATCCAGTCGGCGTTGTGCGCCGAGGCGGTCGGCGCCATGGAGGAAGCGCTTCGGCTGACAACCGACTACCTCAAGACGCGCAAGCAATTCGGCGTCACCCTGAACACTTTCCAGACGCTGACCCAGCGCGCCGCCGACATGTACGTCTCACTGGAACTGGCTCGCAGCATGAACTTCTATGCCGCGATGTCGATCGCCGGCGGCACACTCGACCCGTTGATCGGGGCACGGGCGAAATTGCAGATCGGTCGGTCAGGGCGGCATATCGCCCAAGAAGCGATCCAGTTGCACGGCGGTATCGGCATGACCGCCGAATATCCGGTCGGCCACTATGCGGCCCGGCTCACGGCGATCGAGCGCACGCTGGGCTCGTCACAGGACCAGTTGCACGTCCTCATCGACCACGTCGGCGACTACGACATCGTCACCCTGTAGGCATGACCGAATTCTCCTCGGAAGTCACCGAATTCCTGTCGGCAGGCACCCGCACCGGGATGCTGGGATTCGCGGCATCCGATGGTCGACCGTTGGTGGCCCCGGTGTGGTTCATCGTCGACAACGGCGAGCTGGTGTTCAACACCGGCCGCAACACTGCCAAAGGTCGTGCTCTGCAGCGTGATTCACGTGTCGTGATCTGCGTGGACGACCCGCATCCGCCCTATTCGTTCGTGCAGGTGCAAGGGGTTGCCGGCGTCACCGAAGATGCGGCAGAGCTACTCGACATCGCCACCCGGATCGGCGGACGCTACATGGGAACGCATCGCGCGATCGAGTTCGGCCGCCGCAACGCCGTTCCCGGCGAACTGCTGGTGCGCGTGCGCCCCACCAAGGTCGTCGCCGCATTCAACATCGCCGACTGACAGCGGCGCCCCGCTCAGAAGCCGAAGCCCAACTCGGCGGGGACATCGCTGACAAACGCCGCGTCGAGGCGACCGATCAGCTCGGAATCCTTAGCGCGCAGCCGGTTGGCCGCCGCCAACACCGGCGCGCGATGCACACCCAGATAGAGGCTGCCCAGCACATCAAGATCCATCTCGATGTCTGCCGGGGCGTCACTGGCCGTACAGCGCGCCCGGCCGTCGCGGATATCCAACGCGAATCGTCCGCCGTCGCAGCGGAATCCATCGGCGACCTCAACCACCGCAGAAAGGTCGGTCTGGTAACTACGGGCTGCCAGCGCGGTCGGAATGTCCATGAGCCGCAGCCACAAGTCGTCCTGGCCCCCGGTGGTGCGGACAAGCCGGGTGTCGGTCAGCAGGTAGGGCAACGGGTCGGCCGGATGGGTGGCGGTGGCGACGGACTTCATCAGGTCCAGACCGAGCAGTGCCCGCCACAAGGCGGCGTGCGCGTCGTTGGTCGCGGCCCTCAACTCGGCTACCCGAGCCACTCGCTGATTGTCGTCGTGCACGCGGTAAAGGGCATATCCGTCGGGGTGCAGCAGCCCGAACCAGGGGGTTCCGCCGCGGCGGGCGCCCTCCCGGTCGGCCAGCAGCTCATCCCAGAGTGGTTGCGGGCGCGCCAGCCCGCCAGGAGTCTGTAGCCGCCATCGTTCGTAGATTGCGGCGAATTCGTCGCGATGCTCGGAAGGCCTGACCAGCCGAACCCCGCCCGGGTCCGGGGCGTCAGCGTGGAAGCCGACGCGGCTGCGGTCGACCGAGAGCTGGTGTTTGATCGTGGCCGGGCCGTAGCCGAACCGCCCGTAGATGCCGCCCTCGCTGGCCGTCAGCGCCGCGATCGGATACGCCGCATCGGCGATGCGCTGATGCAATTCGGTGTACATCGCCCGCAACAACCCCCGTCGGCGGTGTGTGGGTGCAACCACGACCAGGCTGACCCCGGCAGTGGGAAGCACCGCTCCGCCCGGCACGGTCAACTGCAGGTCGAGATAGAGCGACATGCCGACGACGGCCTGCTCCAGCAAGTCGTCACAGATCAGCACAATGCCGTCGCGGGCCAGCAGGGTCCGCCAAAGCGTCAACGAGCCGGGACCGCCGTGATCACCGAAACCAGTAGCGGCCAACAACCCCATAGCCGGCCAGTCGTCATCGGTGGCGCTGCGCAAGGTCAGTCCGGGAGGTGCGGCGTCGTTCACGAGGTTCGACGGTGCCACAAACCCCTGCGCATCGCATCCGGATATCGTCGTTGGCACTGCCCACACCGAGGAGTCAGATGACAGCACCGCTGCGCGTGATCCAGTGGACCACCGGCAACATCGGACGACGATCGCTGCACGCCATCATCGGCCGACCCGATATGGAGTTGGTCGGCGTGTATGCGCACGGGCCGGACAAAATCGGTGTCGACGCCGCCGAACTGTCCGGTTGGCCGCAGCCGACCGGGATCACGGCCACCGATGACGTCGACGCGCTAATCGCGCTGAAACCCGATGCTTGTTGCTATAACCCGTTGTGGCCCAACATCGACGACCTGGTGCGCCTGCTCGAGGCCGGAGTGAACGTGTGCTCCAGCGCGGCCTGGATCACCGGCGGCAAGCAAACCCCACAGGACCGGCAACGCATCGTCGACGCCTGCGAGCGGGGTGGGTCGACGATCTTCGGCAGCGGCGCACACCCGGGGATGACGAACATGGTGGGCATGGTGCTCAGCGCGTCCTGCGAGCGCGTCGACGAGATCCGCATCACCGAATCGGTCGACTGCTCGACCTACGAATCGGCGGGCACCCAGACCGCCATGGGCTTCTCCCAAGATCCCGACACCCCGGGCCTGGCCGAAAGCGTGCGCCGGGAAAGCGAAGTGTTCGCCGAGGCGGCCGCGATGATGGCCGACGCGATCGGGGCGACGCTGGACAAGATGACGTTCGACGTCAAATTCACCGCCGCCACCGCCGACACCGATTTGGGCTTCATGAAGATTCCGGCCGGAACGGTCGGCAGCGTCTATGGGTATCACCGCGGCTGGGTCGGCAACAAGAACGTCGTCAGCGTCGGATTCAACTGGATCATGGGAGCCCACGTCACACCGCCGAAACCACTGGAGCACGGGCATGTCATTCAAGTTTTCGGCCTGCCCAATATGCGCACCGTGATTCATTGTCTGCCGCCCAAGGATTGGACGGAGCCGGGATTCATGGGTCTGGGCATGATCTACACAGCGATGCCGGTCACCAACGCCGTCCCTGCTGTGGTGGCGGCCAAGCCGGGGATTGTGACGCTGGCCGACCTGCCACCGGTCACCGGTCGCGCCGCGGTGTAGCGGCGAGGGGGACGGAACGCTGCCGTACCGTATCCTCTACGATTCTTAGCCGTGCGAAGGTTCGGCGGTATCGGAGGTCACAACCGACGGAACCGAGCGCATCTGAGAGCATGTGGATCGCACCACCCGCGCTGTCGGACAGCCTGCTGCCGAGCCGCGCTGTGGCGACAGAACTCGTGCGAACGGTCGCTGATCGGTGAGCGGGAGGAGATTCGGTGAGAGCGATTCCAATCGCCAACATGGCCAAACGCGCGTGGATACCCCTGGTCCTGGTGGTCGTGCTCACCGTCTCGGGACTCATCGTGTTACGGCTGCACCGCATCTTCGGCTCCGAGGACCTCAACGCGGGTGCCGGCGCCGGGATCGAGATCGTGCAGTTCAATCCGAAGGACGTCAAGTACGAGGTCTTCGGCCCCGCCGGGACCACCGCCAACATCAACTACTGGGACGCCGAGGCGAACACCCACCAAATCAACGGCGCGCCGGTGCCGTGGTCGTACACGGTGACCACGACGTTGCCCTCGGTCAGCGCCAACATCGTGGCGCAGGGCGACGGCGATCGAATCGGCTGCCGGATCACCGTTGACGGTGTGGTCCGGGAGGAGAAAACGGTCCACGGAGTCAAGGCCCAGACCTTCTGCCTGGTGAAGTCCGCATGACCCAGACAACTGACACGCGCCCCCGTCGACCGGTCATCCCGCACTTCATCCGCCTGTTCGCGGTGCCGATCATCCTGGGCTGGGTGGTGTTGACCGTCGTCGTCAATGTCGCGGTCCCGCAACTGGAAGTGGTGGGCGAGGAACACTCGGCACCGATGGCGCCGATGGATGCGCCGTCGATGGTCTCGATGATGCGGCTCGGCCACAACTTCAAGGAATTCGATTCCAACAGCACGATCATGGTCGTCCTGGAAGGCCAGGACAAGCTCGGTGATGCCGCGCACCGCTACTACGAAGACATCATTCGCCAACTGTCGCAGGACCCCGAGCATGTCCAGCACATCCAGGACTTCTGGAGCGATCGCCTGACGGCAGCGGGCGTGCAGTCCGCCGACGCCAAGAGCGCCTACGTGATGATCAACATCGCCGGCAACCAGGGCACCACAGAGGCCAATGACTCCGTCAACGCCGTCCGTGAGGTGGTGGACAAAACACCCGCACCACCAGGAGTGAAGGGCTACGTCACCGGCCCGGCGGCGCTGAGTGACGACATGCACATCATCGGGAACAAGAGCCTGGCGAAGATCACGCTGTTCACCCTGGGCGCGATCGCGCTCATGCTGTTGCTGGTCTACCGCTCGTTCGTCACCACTCTGGTCCAGCTGTTTATGACCTTTGTCGCGTTGAGCGCGGCCAGGGGAATTATCGCGGTGCTGGGCAACGCCAACGCATTCGGGCTGACCACGTTCGCCGCGAATATCCTCACCATGCTGGCGATCGCGGCCGCAACGGATTACGGAATATTCCTGATCGGCCGCTATCAGGAAGCACACCGGGCCGGCGAGGATCGGGAAACCGCCTACTACACGACATTTCGTTCAGTAGCCCCGGTTGTGCTGGGGTCGGGTCTGACCATTGCCGGAGCGACGTACTGCCTGAGCCTGGCTCGGCTGCCCTGGTTCTCCACGATGGGGCCGCCAGTGGCGATCGGAATGCTGGTCGTGGTGGCGGCCGGTCTGACGCTGGGACCGGCTGTTGTCTTCGTCGGCAGCCGGTTCGGTCTTTTCGAATCCAAGCGGCCCGCCAAGAGCAAGCTGTGGCGGAAGGTCGGCACCGCGGTCGTGCGTTGGCCTGGCGCGGTTATGGCCGCAAGCGGCGTGGTCGTGCTCATCGGCATGGTCGCCTTGCCCGGCTACTCGACGAGTTACAACGACCGCCACTATCTGCCGACATCAGCCCCGGCCAACCTCGGGTACGCGGCTGCGGACCGGCACTTCTCGCAGGCCCGGATGAACCCCGACATGTTGATGGTCGAGGCCGACCACGATATGCGCAATACGGCCGACATGCTGGTGTTGGACAAGGTAGCCCGAAACGTCATCCGCACCGTGGGCATCGCGATGATCCAAGACATCACCAGACCGTTGGGGATTCCGATTCAGCACAGCTCCATTGCATTTCAGAACAGCGTGCAGGGCCAGACCCTCATGCAGAACATGGACTACCTCAAAGATCGCCTGGCCGACGTGCTGAAGATTTCGGATCAACTCGGAATCACCATCGACTATCTGCAGAAGACGTTGGAGATCCAGACCCGGCTCAGTGCGGCGACGCACCGCACGAACATCGACACCCATGAACTGACCGAGATCACCGATGAATTGCGGGACAACTTCGCGAATTTCGAGGACATGTGGCGGCCGATCCGCAGCTACTTCTACTGGGAGAAACACTGCTTCGACATCCCCATCTGCTTCTCGTTGAAGTCAATATGGGACTCGCTGGACGGCATCGACGAACTCGATCAAAAGTTCCACACGCTCGCCGACGACTTCGACGACCTCGATGCCGTGACGCAAGAGCTGCTCACGGTGCTGCCGCCGCAGATCGAATCGCTGAAAACCACCCGCTCGCTGACGCTGACACTGCACAGCACCTTCACCGCGATGATCAACCAGCTGGAGGCGTTGAGCGACACCGGGATCGTCATGGGACAGAGCTTCGATGACTCCCGAAACGACGACCTCTTCTACCTGCCCCCAGAAGCGTTCGACAACCCGGACTTCCAGGTCGGGCTCCGGCAGTTCCTGTCGCCGGACGGCAAATCCGCCCGCTTCTTCATCACCCACCAGGGTGATCCGATGAGCCCGGAGGGAATCGAACGGGTTGCCCCGGTGCGCACTGCGGCGCAAGAAGCGCTCAAGCAGTCCTCGCTGTCGGATGCCAAGGTCTACCTCGGCGGTACCGCCGCGACGTTCAAGGACATGCACGACGGCGCCAGATACGACCTGATGATCGCGGTGGTCTCGGCGCTCACGCTGATCTTCATGATCATGCTGCTGATCACTCGAAGCCTGGTCGCCGCGCTGGTGATCGTGGGCACCGCGGGAAGCTCGATCGCCGCGGCCTTCGGACTGTCCGTGCTCATCTGGCAGGACCTCTTCGGCATCCACATCCACTGGATCGTGATGGTGCTGTCCATCATCATCCTGTTGGCCGTCGGATCCGACTACAACCTGCTGCTGGTCTCCCGGTTCAAAGAGGAGATCCACGCCGGGCTCAAGACCGGGTATATCCGGGCGATGGGCGGCAGCGGCGGCACGGTGACCGCCGCGGGCCTGGTGTTCGCATTCACGATGGCAGCGATGCTGGGCAGCGAATTGCGGGTGCTCGGCCAGTTCGGCTCCACCGTCTGCCTCGGCCTGCTGATGGACACCCTGGTGGTGCGCGCGCTATTCATGCCGTCGGTCGCCGTCATGCTCGGACGCTGGTTCTGGTGGCCGCAGATCGTGCATCCCCGCGGCGACAATGCGCGGCGGCGGCCACCCCCGGACCGGCTCAGCGACGATACCGCGCCGTTGGCTGTGCAGACACAGCGTTAAGCCGGCTCCTCGGCTACTTCGACGCACACCGCCAGCGCGCCGGCGCCGACGTGCAGCGCCAGTACCGGCCCCAGGTCGGTCACCATCGCCGGTTCACAGGACGGCAGCCGCTCGGCCAGTGCCGCGGCCACCTCGGCGGCGCCGTCGGGGTTGGCGACATGGTGCACGGCGATGGCTGCGGAGTGCTCCCCGACCACCGCGCAGACGCGGTCGATCATGGTTGCCACCGCCTTGCTGGCGGTGCGAACCCGTTGCGCCAGAACCAGTTTGCCATCGTCGATGCGTAACAGCGGCTTGAGGGACAGTGCGGTGCCCAACCAGGCGGCAGCGCCGCCGATGCGTCCGCTGCGACGCAGGTTGTCCAATCGGTGCACGACGATGAATCCGTGATTGCGGCGCACCGCCGCAGCAGCGGCGCGCGCAACGGCATCCAGATCGGCGCCGTCGGCTGCGCTTCGGGCCGCGGCCAGTGCGACGAAACCGGTGTTCATCGCGGTGGACTTCGAATCGACGACCCGCACACCGTCGCCGAGGCCGGCTGCCGTGGCTTCGGCGGCGCCGACGGTTCCAGACAGCGCCGCCGAAAGGTGTACCGCCACTACGCCGTCACCACCACTGTCGGCAAGTGCCTGCTGGTACGCCTCGGACAATTCGGCGGGGGTGGCCGCGGCAGTGGTTGCCCCGCCGTGCAGGTGAATGTCGTCGGGCACCTCGTCGACGCCGTCGCGCAAATCGGCATCGTCGACCAGAATATGCAGCGGCACTTGGCGGATCGCCCACTTTTGGCGGACGTCGTCGGGAAGCCGCGCCGACGAGTCGGTAACCACTACGACAGCCATGGGCTTAGCGCGGCTTCTCGCCTGAGATACCGGCCTCGGCCAGTGCTTTGAGCATCAGTTCGGCGACCGCCTGGTGAGCTTCGAAATTCCAGTGGATGCCGTCGGGGTTGCCGCGGCCGCTCATGATGTGTTCGGCCACGGCGGCTTTCAAGTCAACGAGCGGGATGTGGTGCTGCTGGGCCCATTCGGTGATCGCGGCGGCGGTACCTGCGCGGCCGTGGTGGGCCTTGCCGTACGTCTCGGCGATGTGCACCGACGGTAGCGACGCTACGATCGGAATACCCGGTCGATTGAAATCAATTGCGCTGCGGGTCAATTCGAGGTATTCGGCGCTGAGGCGCGGGGGTAGCGCGGCCCGTGACATCGGGGATAGCCGCGGCTGCAGCCAGCCGTAGCCGTCGCGCACCCAGCGTCGCAGCCACGGCGGGCGTACATAGCGGATGAGCTCGCGCAGCGCGGTCGGCAGCGGCGACGGCAGCGAATCCATCCCGCCGGTGGCGAAGACGACTGCGCCTGCGCGGGGCAGCGCCGCCCAGGACCGCGGGTCCTGGGTGGCCGCCCACCAGACGTCTCGGCAGGTCCAGCCGATGCGGCCGATCAGCTCGATGTCCCACCCAAGTTGCGCCGCAACGATATTGGGCCAAATGCGGGGGTCGTCGGCGGGTAGACCGCCGGTCGGCCCGTAATAGGCCAGCGAATCGGCGAAGATCAGCAATACCGGAGCGGGCTCAGAGGACATCGCCCGCGACCTGTGCCGAAGCGTTCCACACATCAAGGCGCCAGCTGATGCCGTCGTCGCTCGAATGGCCGGACAGTTGCGTCCAACTGGCGTTGCCCATTCCGCCCAACGCCGGCCAGTTGGCAACCGGCAGCCCCAGCAATGCTGCCGTCAGAGCGGCGATCAAACCGCCGTGGGTGACCAGTACCACCGGACGCTCGTCGGCGCCCCATTCCGGTTCACCGGATACCAATTCGGCCACCAGCGGCATACTGCGCGCGGCGACGTCGACTCTGCTTTCCCCGCCGTGCGGCGCCCAGGAAGCGTCTTCGCGCCACGCCAATCTGGCCCCTGGCGCGATCTCGTCGATCTGGGCGTGGGTCATCCCCTGCCAGTCGCCGAGATGGGTTTCCCGTAACCGATTGTCGGCGCGCAGCGGCAGACCGGTCTGCTCCCCCAATGCCGTCGCCGTGTCGTAGGCGCGCCGCAGATCCGACGACACGATCAGCAGCGGCTGGCGTTTGCCCAACGCCTCGGCCGCGGCGAGAGCCTGGGCGCGGCCGAGTTCACTCAGTTCGGTGTCCAGCTGGCCCTGCATCCGGGTGTCGGCGTTGAACTCGGTTTGCCCGTGGCGCAGCATGACCAGCCGGCGCACGCTCACGGTGTGCTCTCCAAGTCCACGGTGATCACCGGGCAGTCCCGCCACAGGCGGTCCAGTGAGTAGAAGTCACGCTCATCCTGGTGCTGGATGTGCACGACGATGTCGATGTAGTCCAGTAACGTCCAGCGGCCTTCGCGGGTGCCTTCGCGGCGCGCCGGCTTGTAGCCCGCCCGGCGCATCTTCTCCTCGACCTCGTCGACGATGGCGTTGACCTGTCGCTCGTTGGACGCCGAGGCGATCACGAAGCAGTCGGTAATGACCAGCTGGCCGGACACGTCGATGACGACGACGTCGTCGGCGAGCTTCGAGGCGGCGGCGCCGGCGGCCACTGTGGCCATGTCGATGGCTTCTTGGCTGGCAGTCATGACTGGTCCTGGGGTTTGCGGTAGAGCTCGCGTTTGGAGATGTACTGCACGACGCCGTCGGGCATCAGGTACCACAGCGGCCGGGACTCCTGCGCGCGCCGCCGGCAGTCTGTGGACGAGATTGCCAGTGCCGGGATTTCGACCAGGCTCAGCGCGTCGTCCGGCAGCCCGTCAAGGACGTCGGTGAGATGTTCGCGGGCCAGCTCGTAACCGGGCCGGCTGACTCCGACGAACCGCGCTATCGCGAACAGTTCCTCCAAGTCCTGCCAGGACAGGATCGACGCGAGCGCGTCGGCCCCGGTGATGAAAAACAGGTCGGAGTCGGGATTGAGCGTGTGCAGATCCCGCAACGTGTCCTTGGTATAGGTCAGCCCGCCGCGGTCGATGTCGACGCGGCTCACCGAGAAGCGGGGATTGGCCGCGGTGGCGATGACTGTCATCAGGTAGCGGTCTTCGCCGGCGCTCACTTGTCGACTCTTCTGCCAGGGCTGGCCGGTCGGCACGAACACCACTTCGTCGAGATCGAACAGGTAGGCAACTTCGCTGGCCGCGACCAGGTGGCCGTTATGGATGGGATCGAATGTCCCACCCATGACTCCCAGCCTGCGGCGGCGCTTTTGCACGGTTTGCCAGCTTACTGGAGCCCCACCCTCCCGCGAGCGTGCGTGTTCCCGGCCGACACGCCGCTCAGGCTCAAGTGATCGCTGCAACACCTTGTCGGGA
>NZ_JCALCV010000023.1:0-87866 GCF_059812525.1 Mycobacterium sp. NGS51 | reverse complement strand
CCCACACCAAAGTGGGCAGAATTCAAATCAGAGAAAATCTGACCTAACAAAAAGACACCAAAAAACTGGCATCAAAAAACACCACACCCATGACACGGGGCGCCACAAATGCGGTCAAAAAAACAACAACAAACAAAAACCACCAAACACACTATTGAGTTCTCAAACAACACCGCATCCCTGCGGCCGCGCAACCAACTCGCGACCATGGCCGCGAATCGATGGAGCGGACTAGGTGAACGTCCTCAACAGTGGAGGTATTCCCCTGGGATGCCGCGTTGCGGGCTCGCCGCAGCGCGAACCCACAAGTTACGCGAGGGCAAACCGAGAGTCAAATCCCCTGCTAGTTCTTGGCTTTCGGCTCGCAGTGGTCATCGGATGCGCTCCACGCCGGCGATATTCCGCTTGCCGCGCCGCAGCACCAGCCACCGGCCGTGCAGGAAGTCGGCCGGCTGCGGCGCCCAGGCCTCATCGTCGACCTTGGTGTTGTTGACCGAGACGCCGCCTTCGGCGATTGTGCGCCGCGCTGCGCCCTTGCTTGGGCATAGGCCGCTGGCGACCAGCAGTTCGACAATTCCGTCCGGCGTGCCGGGCTTCAACTCCGCCACCGGGGTTTCGCGCAGTGCGGCCGTCAAGGTGTTTTCGTCGAGGCGCGCCAGGTCCCCGCGACCGAACAGCGCCCGGCTGGCGTGTTCGACGGCGTCGGCCGCTCCCTCACCGTGCACGAGGGTGGTGAGTTCGCGCGCCAATCGCCGTTGTGCCGTGCGGTCCTGCGGCCGGGACTGGGTGGTCTCGTCCAGCTCGGCCAGTTCCTGGGCTGACAGGAAGGTGAACCAGCGCAGGTAGCGGATGACGTCGGCGTCGGCAGTGTTGACGAAGTACTGGTACCACGCGTACGGCGTCGTCATCTCCGGGTCCAGCCACACGTTGCCGCCGCCGGTCGACTTGCCGAATTTCGTGCCGTCGGCAGTAGTCACTAGCGGCACGGTCAGTGCGTGCACGCTCGCGCTCAGCTTCTGACGCACCAGCCGCACTCCGGAGATGATGTTGCCCCACTGGTCGGAGCCACCGATCTGCAGCACGCAATGATGACGTCGGTACAGCTCGACGTAGTCGTTGGCCTGTAACAGCATGTAGCTGAATTCGGTGTAAGAGATGCCGTCGCCCTCCAGCCGCCGCCGAATGGTGTCGCGGTCCAGCATCACGTTGACCGAGAAATGCTTGCCGATGTCACGCAGCAGCTCGATCGCCGTCATGGCGGTCGTCCACTCGAGGTTGTTTTCGACGATCGCGCCCGTCGGTGAATTGTCGAAGTCGACGAAGCGTTCCAGTTGCCCGCGGATCCGCTCGGTCCATTCCACGACCGTGTCGGCGGTGTTGAGTACCCGTTCGCCGCTATCCCGGGGATCGCCGATCAGGCCGGTGGCGCCCCCGGCCAAGACGATGGGACGGTGCCCGGCCCGTTGAAAGCGTCGCAGCGCCAGCAGCGGCACCAGGTGCCCGGCGTGCAGACTCGGCGCAGTCGGATCGAATCCGGCGTACAGCGTGATCGGTCCTCGGGCTGCCTCGGCGGCCAGCGCATCGAGATCAGTGGACTGCGCGATCAGCTCGCGCCAGCTCAGCTCGTCCAGGATGCTCAATGACCGAGAAGGTTCAGGAGCCATGGGTAGATCTTCCAGGATCGTGACTAGTCGCTGGCCCCAGGGGCGGGCGCGCGTGGACTGCGCCGGTACGCCGAAACTTCGGGTCGGCCCAGTAGCCACAGTCGCCAGGGCCGGTCGGCGGCCTTACTGACTCCGACCCGGGGTCCGCTGGCCGAGTGGAGCGCGTCGTTGAGCCGCAGCGTCACTGGACTGTCGCCGTCAAACAAATCGAGGCCGTTGTCGTCCATCGTGATTCCGAGGGCCGAACACAGATTTCCCGGTCCCCGGGCCAGCGCCACGTCGCGCACGGCCTCGCCGCGGCGCAACTGCGCGACGCCCAGACCGCCATCGACCGCTGCCGCCCTGAGCAGCACAGCGGCGGCTGTCCCGTCGGGGCCGCAGGCGACGTTGGCGCACACGTGGATGCCATGACTGCGATAGGTGTAAAGCCGCCCGGCGGGGCCGAACATCACCGCGTTGCGGCCACTGATGCCGCGGTAGGAATGCGCGGCGGCATCCGGCCACGGTCCGTCGGGAACGCCGCCATACGCCTCGACCTCGACGATCGTCGCGCTGACACCGCGGCCCAACAGCGTGGCGCCCAGCAGTCGGTGGGCCGCTGCGACAGGGTCGACAGTCAGTTGATCAGCGCTCACCGGACAGATTCTGCCCAACTCCTTGACAGGCAGGCCCGCGGGGGCGGATATTCATCGTATGATGACTTCATCAAGTGATGAATTACTTGCCGAAGGTGTGGACACCGCCGTCGACATCCGGCGTCTACGGGTGATTCGTGGCAAACACGCAGCGCTGCACGACTTTTCGGTGCAGATCGCCCGCGGCAGCATCACCGGGCTGCTGGGACCGTCCGGTTGCGGCAAAACCACGCTCATGCGCTGCATCGTCGGCACTCAGATCGTGACATCGGGCACCGTGCGGGTGCTCGGGAAGCCGGCGGGATCGGGTGCACTGCGCCGGCGCGTCGGGTACATGCCTCAAGACCCCACCATCTACGACGACCTGCGAATCATCGACAACGTCCGCTACTTCGCGGCGCTGTACGGATTCGACCACCAGGCCGCCGATGCCGCCATTGACCGAGTGGGGCTGAGGGATCACCGCACCGCCTACTGCGGAAACCTTTCCGGCGGTCAACGCACCCGGGCGTCGTTGGCCTGCGCATTGGTGTGCCGGCCGGAGCTGCTGGTCCTCGACGAGCCCACCGTTGGTCTGGATCCAGTGTTGCGGGCAGATCTGTGGGAGCAGTTCACCGACCTCGCCCAGTCCGGGACCACGCTGCTGGTCTCCAGCCATGTCATGGACGAAGCCGACCATTGCGGTGACCTGTTGCTGATGCGCGAAGGCCGGTTAGTCGCCCACACCACTCCGACCCAGCTACGAGAGGACACCGCATGCACGTCACTGGAGGACGCGTTTCTGTCCATCATCAGACGCAGCACCGTGCGCCAAGCCGGGTAGTGCCGGCCGGTTTTCTGCAGGCCTATCGCGCCACTACGGCGCGGATCCTGCGGCAACTGGTTGCCGATCGCCGCAGCGTCGCGATGATCCTGTTGGTGCCGGTTCTGGTCATCACGCTGATGTACTTCATGTTCGAAGACGCTCCGCATGCTCCGGGCGCCCCGACGCCGTTCAACAACGCCTGCTTGATTCTGCTGGGCCTCTTCCCGCTCTTCTTGATGTTCATCATCACCTCGATAACGATGCAGCGCGAACGTGCCTCGGGAACGTTGGAGCGCATCCTGACGACGCCGCTGCGTCGCCTCGACCTGCTGATCGCCTACGGGACCGCGTTCTCGGTTGCTGCGGCGGTACAAGCGGTTTTAGCGTGCATCGTGTCGTTTTGGTTTCTCGGCTTCGATACCGCGGGCAACCCCGGATGGGTGTTCCTGATCGCGATTGTCAACGCGGTGTTGGGCGTCGGCCTGGGCCTGCTCTGTAGTGCGTTCGCCCGCACCGAATTTCAGGCCGTGCAGTTCATACCGCTGGTGATGGTGCCGCAGCTGCTGCTGGCCGGCATCATCGTCCCCCGAGCGCTCATGGCGACATGGCTGGAATGGATCAGCAATGTGCTGCCGGCCAGCTACGCCCTGGAGGCACTGCAGCAAGTCGGCACGCACCCCGAGCTGACCGGTGTCGCGGTGCGAGACATTCTCGTCGTGTTGGGCTTTGCGTTGGCGGCGCTGTGCCTGGCCGCCGCGACGTTGCGTCGTCGGACGACGTAATCCAGTGGCTACCAACGTGAGTCGAAGGCGGCCAGGCCGTCCCCGGGGCGGTTCCGACAATCGGGAGCGCATCTTGTCCAGCGCCCGGGAATTGTTTGCCCGCAACGGCTTCGACAAGACGTCCATCCGCGCTGTGGCCGCAGCAGCCGACGTGGATTCGGCGTTGGTGCATCACTATTACGGGACGAAGGAGCAGTTGTTCACCGCCGCGATCGACCTGCCGTTTGATCCGCTGACCGTCATCGGCCCGCTGCGTGAAGCGCCCGTCGAGAAACTCGGCTACACGCTGCCGTCGCTGCTGTTGCCGTTGTGGGATTCTGAGCTCGGCAACGGCATGATCGCGACAGTTCGCTCGTTGCTGTCCGGCGCCGACATCGGGCTGGTGCGGTCATTTCTGCGTGAAGTGATCATCGAAGAGATCGCCGCGCGGGTAGATGATCCGCCAGGGTCCGGAATCATCCGGGCCGAGTTCGTGGCGTCACAGGTTGCCGGCGTGTTGATGGCCCGCTACATCCTGGAGCTACAGCCGTTCGCGTCGTTGCCCGTCGCGCAGATCGCCGAAACCATCGCGCCCAATTTGCAGCGTTATCTCACCGGGGACCTTCCGGGGCAGCCCGCGCCATGAGCCGGGCATGCTCGTCGTCGCCGACATCGGTCGCTTCGTCGATCAGCAGCACCGGGATGTCGTCTTCGATCCGGTAGGCACGGCGCAACCGCGGGTTGTAGAGCAGCTGGTCGATCAACAGCAGCGGACCGCGATCGGCCGGGCAGACCAGAATGTCCAGCAACGTCTGGTCGATCACTCGTGACCGCCCGCGATCTCGGTCCGCACCGACCCGGTCAACCGCCGGAACTGGTTGGCGGCCGAGTCGAAATACCACGCATGGCGGCTCGGTTTGGGGATGCCCGCCGCACGCAACGGGCTGACCGTTGGGCGGTAACTGGCGCTGAGCGTCATTTCGGGTACGACGTGCACGATGTCGGGACCGGGCCCGTGCTCCATGGCGGCGATCGTCTCGGTCAAGTCGGCCGCGGTGATCGTCGCTCCCGGTCGCAGCGTTACAGCCGAGACCGCGACGAACTGACCGCCCACCGGCACCCCGTAGGTCACCGCGAGGTCAACTGCCGGAATGAGTCCGAGCGCGTCGGTGATCGGCTCGCAGAAAACCATGCCTCGCGCGGTGCGAATCACTGAGCCGCGCCGCCCTACCAACCAGTAGTCCCCGTCGCTGTCGCGACGGAACAAATACTCGGTGGAGATCCAGGTGTCAGCCGGAGAGAAGACACCACGTTTGATTGATGCGGTGGGGTCGATCGGTCCGCGCGGCTGGGCCAGCAGCACACCGACTTCGTCGGTGCCGGCGACCTGTACGAACCCCTCGTCGTTCTCCAGGATGAGGTCGTGCTCGGCGTCGTAGGCGCCAAGCTCGACGCGGCCGACGCCCGGCAGGGGCCTGCCCTTGCTGCCGACCTTGGCGCCGGACACGTTGGCCAGCACCGCCTGTCCGTCGGTGGTGGCGAAGAACTCGACGACGTGTGCGGGCGCGAATGCGTCGACGATGCGGCACCAGAGCCCGGTCGGCATACCGGAACCGATGAACAACCGCACCGGATGATTGCCGTGCAGCACGAAACCCGGGTCGTCGATGACGTCGCGGAGCATGGCCCACGTGTACGACACCACGGTCGCGCCGTATTGGCGCACCTCGGCGATGAACCGGTCCGATTGCAGCCCGCGCGACAGTGCGATGCGGGCACCGCCGACCACCGCTCCACCCAGGCTCACCAGCAGTCCGGACTCGTGGTGCAACGGTGTCAGGCAGTACACGGTGTCGCTGCGGCTGAGCGCGGCGGTCGAGGCGGTACCGAATGCCGACAACGCCCAGCGATAGTTGGTGATCTGCTTGGCGGCCAGTTCGCCGCCGGCCGAGCTGAACGCGATGAACGCCAGATCCCGCGCAAAGCCGGGATCGGGCCGATACCAGCCCGGCAACTCGACGGCGTCGGGATCGATCTGCTCCATGTCGATGACACCTGCGTCCTCGGGCAGATGCAGATCGCGTGCTTCACCGCCGCCGAGCACCAGGATCTGGCCGGGCAATTGGCGCGCGGACTCCAGATGAGTGGGATCGGTGATGATCTCGGTCACTCCCCCGATCCGGACCGCTGCGGCCAAGTCGGTGTCAGGGTGCATCAGCACCGCGACCGCGCCCAGCCGGGACAACGCGGCGATCGCGACCAACGCGCTGGGCCGGGTCTCCATCAGCACGCCGACGTGTTCGCCCTGGCGCACCCCGACTTCGATGAGGCCGCGCACGACGTTGTCGATGCGGCGATTCACCGCTTCGTAGGTGTGAACGCGGCCATCGAAGAGCAAGAATTCGCCCTGTGGCGCGTCACGCGCCTGCTCGCCGATGATCCTGCCCAGCGAGATCCGGGTGTGGTCGTTGATCTGCCCCAGCCGGACCAGTCGGGGCAACGTGCGGACGGTTTCCACCGCCAGCGTGCGCACCGATTTGTTGGCCGCCACGACCGCGTCGGCGGCACCGCGTGCCAGCGCCAGCGCCACCTCGGAAGCCTCACCGATGCTGTGCGCCACCCGGGAGCTGATTGCCACGCCGCTGTCGGTGCGCTCGACGGGTTGGTCGGCCATCGGTGCGATGCTGTCCGGTTTGCCGGAATGCCCGGAAATCCACCCCACCCACTCCGCAACGGTCGGCCAGCTTTGTTCGGCGGCCTTGGATCCGACCACCAAGCCGAAGTGACCCGCGCGCAGGGTGTACTCGTACACCTCGGCATTGGGCGCCGCGCGCCGGATGCCGCGCACTGCGGGCGGCTGCCCGATGTCGTCGACCTCTCCGACGAAGGCCAGCACCGGGCAGGTGATGTCCGTCAGTGTCACGAGCTGCCCGTTGATGGCGAAACCGCCAGTCATCATCCGATTGTGTGCAATGAACTGCTTGAGCAACTCGGAGACCGCCGGCCCCGACCACGCGATCCAGCCCTCGGACTCCAAGAATCTGCGTTGGGCTTCACGCGGCAGCAATGCCTCACGATCGTGTAGCTGGCGCACGAAATCTAACCGGGCTTTGGCCGTCTTGAGCGGATCCATCATCTGAAAACCGGTGCGGGCCAACCAACTTGGGATATCGAGCCGGTTGAACACGTGGTCTGCCATGAAGTTGGCGGTGGCTTGGGCCAGGTTGGGCGGGACACCCATCGGCAGCGCGGCCAGGGTGTCCACCGGAGAACCGAACGCCACGATGCTGGCAACGTTCTTCGACCGGCGATATGCCGCTGCCTGGTAGCAGAACATCCCGCCTTGCGAATAGCCGACCAGGTGCACATCTTGGCCGGTGGTCTCCGCGGTCGTGTCGACAGCCTCGCTCAGTGCGACGATGTGGTCGGCGAGGGTGCGGCGCATGCCGCCCTCGACCTTGTCGGGCGAGCCGAAGTCGATGACCCAGGGATCCAGGCCCGCGGCGTGCAGGATTCCCACCGCGCCCTCGGCCCTGGTGACGTCCCACATATTCGCCGACATCATCATCGGGTGCACCAGCAACACCGGTGGACCCGCGGGCGGCTGCCCGGGCCGGTTGTCTGGCGGGAAATACCGACGGAGCTTGTACATCGGCACGCTCTCGACGACCTGGAACGGCGACGGAACCGTCCCGGTCTCCAGACCGCCGAGTCGCAAGACCTCCAGGCCGTTCTGGGCCGTGGCCATCAGACGCTCGACCGGTCGGGTGACCGGTCGCGTGACCGCTGAGAAATTCAAATCCACCGCTACTCCCGTGATTGCCTGCACATTCTGGCACATCGCCAGGGCCGCGCCCGCAGCTTTGGGGCTGTTACAGCTAGTCTCGGGCCGATGGCGCACCTGCTCGGAGCCGAGACCGTGCACCTGGAATTTCCGACTCAGGTGGTCTTCGAGTCGCTGACGGTGGGAGTGAGCGACGGCGACCGTATCGGCATCGTGGGACGCAACGGGGATGGCAAATCCACCCTGCTGGGATTGCTGACTGGGCAGCTGCTTCCGGACTCCGGCCGGGTCACCCAACGCAGCGGGCTGCGAGTCGGTGCGCTGAGCCAGGCCGACACGCTCGACCCCGGTGGCACCGTCGGCACGACGCTGGTCGGTGACCGACCCGAACACGAGTGGGCCGGCGATGCCCGAGTGCGTGACGTAATCGGCGGCCTGGTGTCCGACATCGATTGGGGTGCAACGGTTGCCACACTGTCGGGCGGGCAGCGACGGCGGGTGCAACTGGCCGCGTTGCTGGTCGGTGAGTGGGATGTCATCGCGCTGGACGAGCCCACCAATCACCTTGACATCGAAGGCATCACCTGGCTGGCCGGCCATCTGGGTCAGCGCTGGGTCCGCAACACCGGTGGGTTGCTGGTGGTGACCCACGACCGCTGGTTTCTCGACGAGGTAGTCACCACGACGTGGGAAGTGCACGACGCAACGGTCGAGCCGTTCGAGGGCGGTTACGCCTCCTACGTACTGCAGCGCGTCGAGCGGGACCGCCGCGCCGCCGTCGCCGAGGCCAAGCGGCAGAACCTGATGCGCAAAGAATTGGCCTGGCTGCGCCGCGGTGCGCCGGCGCGCACGTCGAAGCCCAAATTCCGCATCGACGCCGCCAACCAGTTGATCGCCGACGTGCCGCCGCTGCGCGACACCGTCGAGTTGGCCAAGCTGGCAACCGCTCGGCTGGGCAAGGACGTGATCGATCTGCTCGACGTGTCGGTGTCCTTCGACGGACGATCGGTACTGCGCGATATCGAATGGCGGATCGGCCCCGGTGAACGCAGCGGCATCGTCGGCGCCAATGGCGCCGGAAAGTCCACCCTGTTGGGCCTCATCGCCGGCACGGTTTTGCCTGCTGCAGGAAAGATCAAGCGCGGCAAGACGGTTCAGCTGGGGATACTCGATCAGCAGGGCGATGCCCTGGCACCGCTGGTGAGCGAGCGGGTGGCCGATGTGCTGGGCAAGCTGCGCAGCGGCTACCAGGTTGACGGTCGCGAAGTCAGCCCGGCGCAACTGCTGGAACGGCTGGGTTTCGGCCGTGATCAATTGTCCGCCCGCGTCGGTGAGCTCTCCGGCGGGCAGCGCCGGCGGCTGCAGTTGATGCTCACGTTGCTGGCCGAGCCGAACGTGCTGCTGCTCGACGAACCCACTAACGACGTGGACACCGACATGTTGGCGGCCACCGAGGACCTGCTCGATTCCTGGCCGGGGACGCTGATCGTCGTCTCCCATGACCGGTATCTGCTCGAGCGGGTCACCGATCAGCAGTATGCGATCTTGGATGGCCGGCTGCGGCACCTGCCCGGCGGCGTCGACGAATATTTACAGCTGGCCAGTGTGGCTGAACGTCCGGCACCTGTCACCCGAAAATCGACGGGCGGCGCCGAATTACGCGCCATGCAGAAGGAAATCGCGGCAATCGACCGCAGTCTCGCGCGGCTGGCCGAGCGGATCACCGCCAAACACGTCGAACTCGCCGAGCATGACCAGGCCGATCACGTCGGCTTGAGCCGGCTGACCCGCGAATTGCGCGGACTTGAAGACGAGGTCGCCGCGATGGAGAGCCGCTGGCTGGAATTGTCCGAGTTGGCGGATGACAGTTAGAGCTGCTGCCGCAGCCGGTCGGCGGTGTCGCGAACCGCGTCGAGCTGTTTGGCGACCTGGATCGGCGCCGTTCCACCGCGGGCGTCGCGCGAGGACACCGAACCCTGAATGGTGAGCACCTCGCGAACTTGTGGGGACAATTCGGGGCTGATCGCGGCCAGCTCGTCATCGGTCAACGCTTCCAGCCCGACACCACGCCGCTCGGCGGCCTGTACCGCCGCGCCCGCCGCCTCGTGGGCCACCCGGAACGGAACACCTTGACGCACCAGCCATTCGGCGATATCGGTGGCCAACGTGTAGCCGGCTGGGGCCAGCGCCGCCATCCGCTCGACATCAAATGTCAGGCTGCCGACCAGGCCCGCCATCGCCGGCAGCAGCACCTCCAGCTGCGCTACCGAGTCGAACACCGGCTCCTTGTCCTCCTGCAGGTCGCGGTTGTAGGCCAACGGCTGCGCCTTCAGGGTTGCCAACAACCCGGCCACGTTGCCGATCAACCGCCCGGATTTGCCGCGGGCCAACTCGGCAATGTCAGGGTTCTTCTTCTGCGGCATGATCGAGCTGCCGGTCGACCATGAGTCGTGCAGTGTCACGTAACCGAATTCGGTTGAGCTCCAGATGATGATGTCCTCGGCGAGCCGCGAGAGGTCCACGGCGATCATCGCGAACACGAAGGCGGCCTCGGCAGCGAAATCCCGTGCTGCCGTGCCGTCGATGGAGTTGTCGACGGCAGCGGCGAAACCCAGCTCGTCGGCGATGGCGTCCGGATCGAGCCCCAGCGACGAGCCGGCCAGCGCTCCCGAGCCGTAGGGCGACACCGCGGTGCGCTTGTCGAGGTCGACGATCCGGTCCACGTCGCGCAACAACGGATGGGCGTGGGCGAGCAGGTGGTGAGCCAGCAGGATCGGCTGGGCCGACTGCAGATGCGTTTTACCCGGCATGATCGCGTTCGGGTGCGCGGCCGCCTGGGCGGCCAAGGCGTTGACGACGTCGAGAGCGCCCGCGGCAACCCGACCGGCGGCATCGCGCAGCCACATCCGAAACAGCGTGGCTACCTGATCGTTTCGCGATCGTCCGGCGCGCAGTCGGCCGCCCAGTTCGGGGCCTACCCGCTCGATCAGGCCGCGCTCCAGCGCGGCATGCACGTCCTCGTCGCTGGGCAGCGGGCCGAAGCTGGCGTCGGCCACGTCTTGCGCGAGGCTGTCCAGCCCGGCCAACAGCCCGTCGCGCTGGTCCTCGGTGAGCAGGCCGGCCCGGAAAAGCACCCGGGTATGCGCCCGCGACGCGGCCAGGTCGTAAGGCGCCAGCACCCAGTCGAAGTGGGTGGATCGGCTCAGCGCCGCCAGCGCGTCGGACGGGCCGTCGGCAAACCGCCCGCCCCACAGCGATCCCTGGTTGGTGCTCATCGGACCGTCACCTGTGGCGCGAGCGTGCGTAAACCCGGCGACACTCCGCATGCCACTTGGGACACGCACGCTCGCGGAAAGGGGGTCACCCCAGGTCCCGGCGGGCGGCGATCTTGGACGACAACCCGTGCACGTACACGAAACCCTTCGCTTTGGACTGGTCGAAGCTGTCGCCCTCGTCGTAGGTGGCCAGGTTGAAGTCATAGAGTGACTGCGCGCTGCGTCGACCATTGACCGCAATGTGCCCGCCGTGCAACACCATTCGGACCTCACCGGTCACGTGCTGCTGCGTGGTGGCGACAAAACTCTCCAGCGCCGTCTTCAATGGTGAATACCACAATCCGTCGTAGACGAGTTCGGCCCAGCGCTGGTCGGTGTGCCGCTTGAACCGCCCGAGCTCGCGCTCGAGCGTGACGTGCTCGAGCTCGGTGTGGGCGGTGATGAGCACCATCGCACCTGGGGCTTCGTAGATTTCGCGGCTCTTGATTCCGACCAGCCGGTCCTCGACGACGTCGAGCCGCCCGACGCCCTGGGCACCGGCGCGGGTGTTGAGTTCCTCGATGGCCTGCAGCATCGACACCGGCTTGCCGTCGATGGACACCGGCACGCCGCGTTCGAACCCGACGATGACCTCATCGGGGGTATTCCAGTTGAGGGTGGGATCTTCGGTGTAGTCGTAGACGTCTTTGGTGGGCGCGTTCCACAAATGCTCGAGGAAGCCGGTTTCCACCGCCCGGCCCCACACGTTCTGGTCGATGGAAAACGGCGACCGCTTCGTGACGTTGATCGGGATGGCGTTCTCTTCGGCGAAGGCGATGGCCTTCTCCCGGGTCCAGGCATAGTCACGAACTGGCGCCAACACCTCCAGATCCGGTGCCAGCGAAGCGAACCCGACCTCGAAGCGCACCTGGTCGTTGCCTTTGCCGGTGCACCCGTGCGCGACGATGCTGCCGCCGTGCTCGCGCGCGGCGGTGACCAGGTGCTTGACGATCAGCGGCCGGCTGATCGCCGACACCAGCGGATAGCGATCCATGTAGAGCGCGTTCGACTGGATGGTGGGCAGACAGTAGCCCTCGGCGAACTCGTCGCGGGCATCGACGACGACCGCTTCCACCGCTCCGCAGTCCAGTGCGCGTTGGCGCACCACCTCCATGTCCTCGCCGCCCTGACCCAGGTCTATCGCGACCGCGACAACCTCCCGGCCGGTCTCCTTGCCGATCCAGCTGATCGCCACGGAGGTGTCCAAACCGCCGGAATACGCCAAGATGACGCGCTCGGACATGAACCAATCTCCTTATATCACTTGAGGTTTTCGATCACGGTGGCCAGCTCAGCACCAGTCATCGGTTCGCGTGCGGCCACAAAGATAGTGTCGTCGCCGGCGATGGTGCCGACGACGTAGGGTAGCGCCGCCCGGTCGATGGCGCTGGCCAGGTAGTCCGCCGCCCCGGGCGGGGTGCGCAGTACCGCGAGGTTTCCGGTGGCGTCGGTGGACACCAGCAGCTCGCTCAGCAGGCGCGACAGCCGCCCGGTGCCGCCGGACACCCCGCGTAGCGGGCTGCCGTCCTCGGGCACCATGTAGGCGCCGACGCCGCCGTCGGCGCCGCGCAGCTTCACCGCACCAAGCTCTTCCAAGTCACGCGACAACGTGGCCTGGGTGACCTCGATCCCTTCGGCGGCCAGCAGCCCGGCCAGCTCGCCTTGGCTGCGCACCGGAGCCGACGACAAGATCGCCACGATGCGGGCCTGCCGCCCGGCGCGGGTGACGTCAGCTGCCGCTTTTGACCGGGTCATCGGGACTGCTCCAGCAGCCACACCAGCAGCGCCTTCTGCGCATGCAACCGGTTCTCGGCCTCGTCCCATACCGCGCTGTGCGGTCCGTCCATCACCTCGTCGGTGATCTCCTCGCCGCGGTGCGCCGGAAGGCAATGCAACACAACGGCCTCCGGGTCGGCGAGGCTGACCAGGCCGGTGTTGACCTGGTAGGGCCGGAACGGCTGCACTCGATCGAGCCCGTCGTCTTCCTGCCCCATCGATGTCCAGGTGTCGGTGACCAGCACGTCGGCGCCAGTCGCTGCCGCGCCGGCATCCGCGGTGACGGACACCGACGCGCCGGTGGCCGCGGCACGCTCCTCGGCGGCGGCCAGCACCGCCTTATCGGGTGCGAACGTCGAAGGAGCGGCGATCGTCACGTGCATGCCCGCGGTGACGCCGCCAAGGATCAGCGAGTGGGCCATGTTGTTGGCGCCGTCGCCGAAGTAGGACATCTTGAGGCCGCGCAGCGTGCCCTTCCGCTCGGCGATGGTCTGCAAATCGGCCAGCACCTGGCAGGGATGGAACTGGTCGGAAAGCGCGTTGACGATCGGCACCGTCGCCGTCGCGGCCATCGCGGTCAGCCGGTCCTGTCCGAAGGTTCGCCACACGATCGCATCGACATAGCGGGACAACACCTTTGCGGTGTCTGCCAAAGTCTCGTCGCGGCCCAACTGGGTGCTGCGCCCGTCGACGACGACGGCGTGCCCGCCCAGCTGCGCGATCCCCATCTCGAACGAGAATCGGGTACGAGTGGAGTTCTTGTCGAAGATGACCGCGACTCCCCGCGGTCCTTCCAGGGGGCGGCGGCTCAGCGGATCCTTCTTCAACTCGGCCGCCAGCTCGAGTACCTCGGTCTGTTCGTGCGGCGACAGGTCGTCGTCGCGCAGAAAATGCCGGGTCATGAGCTTCCCCCGGCGCTGTCCAAGATGCCCGGTAACGCGGTGACGAAAGTGTCGACCTGATGCTCGGTGATGATCAACGGCGGAGCCAGCCGGATGACGTCGGGTGCCGCGGCGTTCACCAGGAAACCGCCCGCGCGGGCAGCCATCTCGACGTCCTTTGCGCTGGGCGCGGTCAGCACGATTCCGCACAGCAAGCCGCGGCCGCGGACATGGTCGATCAGCGGGTGGCCAAGCGATTCGATGCCATGGCGCAGCGACTTTCCGAGCACGTCGGCGCGCCGCACCAGGTCGTCGGCAGCCAGCACGCGCAGCACCGCCAGTGCCGCCGCCGCGCAGATCGGGTTGCCGCCGAACGTACTGCCGTGCAGACCCGGGGTGAGTAACTCTGCGGCCGGCCCGACGGCCAGGCACGCCCCCACCGGCAGCCCGCCGCCAAGCCCCTTGGCCAGCGTCACCACATCGGGGGTGATGCCGTCGTGCTGATGGGCGAAGAACACACCGGTGCGGCCCATCCCGGTCTGCACCTCGTCGAGCACCAGCAGTGCACCATGTTTTGCCGTGATGTCCCGGGCCGCACCAAGATAGCCGTCAGGCGGGACAACGACACCGCGCTCCCCCATAATCGGCTCCAAAAACACTGCCGCGGTGTCGTCGGTGACCGCCGCAGCCAGCGCCTCGGTGTCGCCGTACGGCACGTGCGAGACGTCACCGGGCAGCGGCTCAAACGGCGCCCGTTTGGTCGGCTGGCCGGTCAGCGCCAGCGAGCCCATCGTGCGGCCATGGAAGGCCTCGTGGGCGGCAACCAGTTTCGAACGCCCGGTGAGCCGCGACAGCTTGAACGCCAGCTCGTTGGCCTCGGTACCGGAGTTGCAGAAGAACACTCGGGCCTCGGCGCCCAGCAGTTCGACCAATGCCTCGGCCAGCGCGATGCCGGGCTCGGCGGCATACAGGTTGGACGTGTGGCCCAGCGTGGACATCTGCCGGGTGACCGCGTCGATGACGGCCGGATGGCAGTGCCCGAGGATGTTGACGGCGATCCCGCCGAGCAGGTCCAGATACGAGTTGCCGTCCACGTCAGTGACGACCGCCCCGTCGCCGCTGGCCAATGCGACCGGCGGGACGCCGTAGTTGTTCATCATCACCGCCGACCACCGCTGCTGCATGGTTTCCGTGCGTGGCGATCGCAAGCTCGGCGATGCCGAGCGCAGCGGGCCGCCACCATGTGATTCGGTCACGCGCTCACCACCTTGGTGCCGGTACCGGCATCGGTGAACAACTCCACCAATACGCAGTGCTCGACCCGGCCGTCGATGACATGTGCACTGGGCACGCCGCCGGCGACGGCACGCAGGCAGGCTTCGACTTTCGGGATCATGCCGGCCTCCAGCGCGGGCAGCAGTTGCCCCAGTGTTGCCGTGTCGATCTCGCTGACCAGTGAAGTGCGGTCGGGCCAACGGGTGTACAGCCCTTCGACGTCGGTGAGCATCAGCAGCTTTTCGGCTCCCAGCGCTTCGGCCAGCGCCGCCGCAGCGGTGTCGGCGTTGATGTTGTGCACGACGCCGTCGGTGTCCGGCGCCAATGTCGACACCACCGGAATACGCCGGGCTGCAATGAGATCGAGCACCGCGGCGGTGTTGACGCGGTCGACATTGCCAACCAGTCCGATATCGGTGGCCACCCCGTCGACGGTGACGCTGCGGCGCACCGCGGTGAACAGCTGCGCATCCTCGCCGGTGATCCCGACCGCGTAGGGCCCGTGGGCATTGATCAGGTTGACCAGTTCCCGGCCCACCTGGCCGAACAGCACCATGCGCGCTACGTCGAGCACTTCGGGTGTGGTGACCCGGAACCCGCCCTTGAAATCCCCGGGAACTCCGAGCCGCCGCAGCATGGCACTGATCTGCGGGCCGCCGCCATGCACAACGACGGGATGGATACCGCAGTTACGCAGAAATGCCATATCCGCGGCAAACGCATGCTTGAGCGTCTCGTCGGTCATCGCGTTGCCGCCGTATTTGATGACGACGACCTTGCCGTGCAGTTGTTTGAGCCAGGGCAGGGCTTCGGCCAGCACCTCCGCTTTGACCACGGTGGGGAGCTCGCTGGTCGTCATGACCGCCGCCGACGATGCAGAGCGAAGCGATGAGGAGGGGCGCTCATGAACTGTAGGCCGAATTCTCGTCGACGTAGCCATGCGACAAATCGGTAGTGCGGATGGTGGCGCTGGCATGGCCGGCGCCGAGGTCGACGTCGAGATTGATGTCGGCGCCTGACAGATCGACCTCACGCGCGCCGGGCATCCCGGCGCCGTGCGTGAACACTGCTGAACCGTTGAACGACACGGTGATCCGGTTCGGGTCGATAGTGAACGGCGCCATGCCCACGGCGGCGAGCACCCTTCCCCAGTTCGGGTCAGAGCCGAACAGCGCCGTCTTGACCAGGCTGTCGCGGGCGATCAGCCGGGCGGCGGTGAGCGCGTCGTCGTCGGTGGCGGCACCGGTCACCGTCACGGTGATGCGCTTGGTCACGCCTTCGGCGTCGGCCTGCAGCTGGGCGCACAGGTCGTCGCAGACGCGCAGCACCGCGTCGTCGAGATCGGTTTGGCTCGGCGCTATTTCGCTTGCGCCGGAGGCCAGTAGCAGCACGGTGTCGTTGGTCGAGCAGGTACCGTCGATGTCGAGACGGTCGAAAGTGATCGCGGTAGCGCGGCGCAGCGCCTCGTCGAGCGCTCCCGGCTCGGTGATGGCGTCGGTGGTGAGCACACACAGCATGGTGGCCAGCGACGGAGCCAGCATGCCGGCGCCCTTGGCCATCCCGCCTATGGTCCAGTTGTTCTTATGGTGCAGTGCCACCTGTTTGGGCACGGTGTCGGTGGTCATGATGGCGCGGGCGGCTTCGTCGCCGCCGGTCAGTCCGCCGGCCATCTCGTGCACGATCTCCGCGACACCGGTGAGCATCTTGTCCATCGGAAGTCGGTCGCCAATCAGCCCGGTGGAACAGACGGCGACCTCGACGGCCCCGGTTTCGGTGCCCCAGTCCGACAATGCGGCCGCGACGGCCTCGGCGGTCGCATGAGTGTCTTGAAAACCGGCCGGTCCGGTGCAGGCATTGGCACCGCCGGAGTTGAGGATCACCGCACGCAGCCGACCGGTCGTCAACACTTGCTGCGTCCACAGCACCGGTGCGGCTTTGACCTGATTGCGGGTAACCACGCCCGCAGCTGCATAGTCGGGTCCCTCGTTGAACACCAGCGCCAGGTCCGGGGCGCCGGATGCTTTGATGCCAGCGGCAATTCCGGTGGCCCGGAAGCCGGCGGGCGCGGTCACCCCCTGCGCGCGCACCAACTGTGTGGCATCTGCGAAGTCAGTCATGGCGCCACCCCAACCAGCGGAAGACCTTCGGCCTCAGGCCAGCCCAATGCCAGGTTCATCGACTGCACCGCGGCGCCGCCGGTACCTTTGACCAGGTTGTCGATCGCGGCGATCGCGACGAACGTTCCGGCATCCTCGTCCACCGCGACCGCGATCTGTGCCGCGTTGCTGCCGATCACCGCCCCGGTGCGGGGCAGTTGCCCTTCGGGTAGCAGAAAGACGAAAGGCTCGGCGTCGTAAGCCTTTTCGTAGGCAGCCCGCAGCTCCGAAACCGGCGCACGGGTGGGCGCGGTGCAGGTAGCCAGGATGCCTCGCGACGTGGGGATGAGCACCGGGGTGAACGACACGGTGACGTCACGGTCAGTCACCAACTTCAGGCCCTGCGCGATTTCCGGTGTATGCCGATGCGCACCGGCGATGCTGTAGGCCCGCGCCGAACCGATGACCTCCGATCCGAGCAGGTCGGTTTTGGCAGCCCGCCCGGCACCGGAGGTGCCGCTGACCGCGACCACGGTCACCGCGGGGTCGATGAGGTCCTCGGCCACCGCGGGCAACAGCGCTAGCAATGCGGCCGTCGGATAGCAGCCGGGTACCGCGATCCGGCGGGTAGCCCGCAGTTGGTCACGCGCCCCGGGCAGCTCGGGCAGTCCGTACGGCCAACTGCCGGCATGCGTGGACCCGTAGAACCGCTGCCACATGCCGGTGTCGGTGAGCCGGAAATCCGCGCCGCAGTCCACCAGCAGCGTCTCGGAGCCGAGTTGTTCGGCCAACGCGGCCGAATGTCCATGCGGCAGCGCCAGGAACACCACGTCGTGGTCGCGCAGTATCTCTGGCTCGGTCGGTTCCAGCACCTGCTGCGCCAGGGGCATCAGGTGTGGATGATGTTCGGCCAGCGTGCTGCCCGCGCTGGCCGCGGCGGTCAGAGCGCCGATGGTCAGCCGACCATCGGCATAAGCTGGGTGTCCGAGCAGCAGCCGCAGGATCTCCCCACCCGCGTAGCCGCTGGCACCGGCTACCGCCACCCGCATAGTCATGCCAGGCATCCTTGCATGACTATGCACCGCCATGCAAATTCATTCCCCGTCTGCGCGAGCGTGCGTGTTCCCGGGTTTCGCTCCGGAGTGTCGGCCGGGAACACGCACGCTCGCGGCAGAAGTAAGGGACGCTCAACCCCGCAACACCGCACCGACCCGGTCGGCGGCGCAGCGCACGGCGGCGTCGCGGGCGGCGCTAGCGTCGTCCTCGGTCAGCGTGCGGTCCCGGGCACGGAACCGCAGCGCGAATGTCAGCGATTTGCGGGCTTCGCCCAGTTGCGGGCCGGTGTAGACATCGAACAGCCGGATGTCCTCCAACAGCTCACCTGCGCCGTCGCGCAGCGCATCCATCACCGCCTGGGCGGCGATGTCGGCGTCGACCACCAGGCTGACATCCTGGAACACCGCCGGGAACGGCGATACCCGGGGCGCGGGCAGCGCCTCGACGATGGGCATCGCGTCGAGGTTCAGCTCAACCGCGCAGGTGCCCTTCGGCAGGCCGGACCGCTCGATCACCGCCGGGTGCAGCTGGCCCGCGTGGCCGATCACGGTCTCGCCGACCAGCGCCTCGGCGCAGCGGCCCGGATGCCAGGGCAGATACTGAGCGGCTCGCAACACCACGTCGACACCGCTGGCGCGGGCGATCACCCGAACCGCTTCGAACGCGTCGGCAGCCTCCACCGGCCGGCCGGCTCCCCACGGGCCACGCGGCTCCCGTAGCCCGGTCAGCACCGCGGCGACGTGCTGCGGCTGACGCGGCAGCGACGCGTCCAGCGCCGCGATCTCGGCAGCGGTGGGACGGCGGTCCACCGGGATGCGCTCGACGTCGCGGGGCTGCCCGGCCGACTGAGCCACCTGGGCGATGGCATAAAGCGCGACATCGCCGATGCCCCGAGACACATTGCGCACCAACGCTTCCAGCAGACCAGGCAGCAGCGTGGTGGCCAGGTGCGGCCGATCGGCCTCCAGCGGGTTGAGCACCTGGGTGGTGGCACGCCGTGGGTCATCGGCGGGCAGACTCCAAGCCTCGAACACCCCTGCGGACAGAAACGGTGTCGGAAGGATTTCGACGTAGCCCGACAGCGCCAGCGACTTGCCGACCGCGCGGCGCCGCTTTTGGGTGGCGGTGAGGCCGCGGCCCGCCGGTGCCGACGGCAGCACCGAAGGGATGGGCTCCAGACCCTCCAGGCGGAGCACCTCTTCGACCAGGTCGGCGGGTTGCCGCAGGTCGGGTCGCCAACTCGGCGGCGTCACGGTCAGGACATCGCCGTCGCCGGTCACCGTGGCGCCGATCTGCGTAAGACGCCGCGCGGTGGTGCCGTGCGGGTATCGAACCCCGGCGGTGCGGTCCGGCAGGTCGGCGGCGATGCGGATCGGCGGCAGCCGCCAGTCGTCGACGGGGGGGTCGCCGCACCAGTCGGTCAGTGTCGGTGCGACTGCACCGCCGGCGATTTCGGCGAGCAGCGTCGCGCAACGGTCCAGCGCCGCCACCGAGATCGCCGGGTCGACGGCACGCTCGTAGCGGCGGGCGGCCTCGCTGGGCAGGTGCAGCCGTCGTTGGGTGCGCGACACTGCCGCCGGATCCCAGACCGCGGCCTCGAGCAGCACCTCGGTCGAGTCGTCGCGCATCTCGGTGCTGCCCGATCCCATCACGCCGCCGATGGCCGCGGTCGCGACCTCGTCGACGATGAGCACATCAGCCGGATTGAGCTGCCGTTTGACGTCGTCCAAGGTGGTCACGGTTTCGCCGGGCCGGGCGAACCGCACGTCGAAGCCGCCGGTGACCCGTTTGCGATCGTGGGCGTGCATCGGATGGCCCAGTTCGAGCATCACGTAGTTGGTGGCGTCCACGGCCGGCGAGATCGCCCGGATCCCGCATAGCAGCAGTCGCCGCTGCAGCCACCACGGCGACACCGCGGCGGGGTCGAGGCCGGTCACCGGGCGCAACGCGAATCGCCGAACCCCGGTCTCTGGCTGCACCGTTAGCGGCCACGCGTCTCCCTGGACAGGTAACGGTGCCACGTCGGCCGGGTCGATGAATTCAAGGTCGTAGGCGCAGGCGATTTCGCGGGCCAGGCCGCGTACCGACATGCCGTAGCCGCGATCCGGGGTGATGGCCAAATGGAAGACGACGTCGTCGAGGCCAAGGACCGCAGCCCCGTCGGCTCCGGGCTCGGCGGTGTCCGGCGGAAGCACCAGGATGCCGGAATGCTCCGCAGCCAAACCCAATTCGGCTGCCGAGCAGATCATTCCATCAGAGGTGCGGCCGTAGGTCTTGCGCGCGGTGATGGTGAAGTCACCGGGCAAAACGGTGCCCGGTAGCGCCACCACCACCAGGTCGCCAACGACGAAATTCGTGGCACCGCAGATGATGTCGCGTGCCTGACTCTCCCCCACGTCGACCCGGCAGGCGCGGATCGGCTTTTTGAATTCGGTGAGCTCTTCGATGTCGGCCACCCGCCCCACCGTCAGCGGGCCGCTGACCGGGCCGAGCGGAATCACCTCCTCGACCTCGTGGCCGATGCGGACCAGCGTCTCCTCGAGCTCGTCGGGCGGCACATCCCAATCCGGGGCGCCGAGGGCGACGGCTTCACGCAGCCAGCTGTACGGGACGCGCATCAGGCCCCGACCCCGAACGGCAGCGAGAACCGTACGTCGCCCTCGACCATGTCGCGCATGTCGGGGATGCCGTTGCGAAACTGCAGGGTGCGCTCCAGCCCCATGCCGAATGCGAAGCCGGTGTATACCTCGGCGTCAATACCTGCGGCGCGCAAGACGTTTGGGTTCACCATGCCGCAGCCGCCCCACTCCACCCAGCCCGGGCCACCTTTCTTGCCCGCGAACCACACGTCGACTTCCGCCGACGGCTCGGTGAAGGGGAAGAAGTGCGGGCGGATCCGGATGCGGGCGGACGGGCCGAACTCGGCTCGAGCGAACGCGTCCAGCGTCCCGCGCAGGTGGGCCATCGACAGGCCTCGATCCACCGCCAGGCCCTCCACCTGATGGAACACCGGTGTGTGAGTGGCGTCGAGTTCGTCGGTGCGGAAGGTGCGGCCGATCGAGATGACGTAGACCGGCAATTCACGCTGTAGCAGCGTGCGCACCTGGACCGGCGAGGTATGGGTGCGCAGCAACTGCCGCGAGCCCTCCGGTGCGATGTAGAAGGTGTCTTGTTCGCTGCGCGCGGGATGGTCGGCGGGGAAGTTCAGTGCGTCGAAGTTGAACTGCTCGGTCTCGATTTCCGGTCCGTCGGCCAGTTCCCACCCCATCGCGATGAAGGTGTCGGCGATGTGTTCGGCCAGAATCGTGACGGGATGGCGGGCCCCGGTCGGCTGGCGGGTCGACGGCAGTGTCACGTCGATTTGTTCGGCGACCAGCACCGCCGTATCCCGCTCGGCGCGCAGTTCTGCCAGTCGCTCGTCGAAACTGCCCTGCGCTTCACCCCGTGCGCTGTTGACGCGCCGGCCGGCGTCCGCGCGGTCGGTTTTAGGAAGGGTGGCCAGCGCTTGGCGGGCCTGCGCCAACGCCGACCGGTCACCGAGGTGCTCGGTTTTCGCGTGGGCCAGCGCATCGAGATCAGTCGCCGCGGCAAAGGCCCGCTGTGCCGCGTTGACGGCTGCGGTCAACGCCTCCGGCGACAGGTCGACGGGCTGGTCACCCACGCGGCGACACTCTCCTTGGCTGGCGGTTCGCGGCACGAGTGTGACGCAAGTGCAAATCTTAGGTGATTGAGCGACGCCAAGGATGGGGGCGTCGACACCTCCGGCGACGGCGTCCGGCGTGCTCGGAGTGCGGGGTCAGGCGGCGGACAACTCGGCCATCGGCAGCGGCCGGCGCAGCGTGCGGAGCCGGATGATCCCGTCCGCCGTCAGCGCGCCCAGGGCGCCCACACCGACACCGGCCAACACCGACCACGGGGTGTGCGCCAGCATCAAAAACCCGAAGGCACCCCCGACGCTCAACAGCACGTACCGCACCGGCGTCCACGGAGTCGGTCGCCCGAACCGGGTGGCGACCAGCATGCCCAGCACCAGTGCGACGGCGTGCCCGGCGTCGGTGAACTCGGCACCGACGGCCGCAGCCGCCACAGCGGCCGGAACCCACCAGCCGATCCACACCGGCCGCCAGCGCGCCGGCACGGCGCCGGTCAGCGCTCCCAGCACCGCGACGGCCCCGTAGCTCATGCCGACGTCACTGGCGTGCGAAATCGACATCGGCAACCAGCCGAGCTTGATCGCCGCGGTGATACCGGCCGCGACAAGCAGTGTCGCGCCGATGTGTCCGGTGACGAACACCACGGTCATCCGGGCGCTGTGCCAGATCAGTTCGGCCAGGGCGAGCAGGCATACCAGTCCGGGCAACCAGACGTAGATCGGCCCGGCATCGGTGACGAATGCACTGCCGAACAGTGTGTCCAGGTGCCCGTGCGCCAGGTTGTGAACATTGGTGCTGGCATTGCGAATGGCCTGCGCCTGCGCCTGCGGACCGAGAACCAGGAGTGCCGTGCTGACCGCTGTCAGAATCGCTGCGTAACCGACGGTGATCCGGACCCGGGCGAGCCGGGTGAGCATATCGGCGATCATCGACATCTACTATGCCTCAGCATCGTCGTCTTCCGCTTCGTCGGTACCTGACAGGTCCCTGGCAGTTCTGAGTCGATAGAGGGCCAGTTCGGGAGGAAGCCCGGGCGTCTTGGCCGCGAACATCGATCGGTGGGTGCGTTTGGCCACCACTCCCAACTCGTCCAAATCAGCCTGGGCGAGCTCGTCCAGGGTGGTGCCGGAGATCATGATGCCGCCCTTGGTGGCGCGTTCCATTACCCGGGCCGCGATGTTGACGTCGACGCCGAGCCAGTCGCCGGCCAGCCGCTGCGGACGTCCGGTGTGGATTCCGACCCGCATCCGCGGTCGATAGCCGGCCACGTCGACCGCTTTCACTGCCTGCACGGCAGCGCAGACCGCGCCGACCGCGACGAGCGGATCGGCGAACACCGCCATGATGCCGTCGCCCATCCGTTTGACGATGTGCCCACCGGCATCCAATAGCGGCGGCTCGACGGCGCGGGCCACCCGCCGCAACAACATCAACGTCGCGTCGTCACCGGCCTGCAACGACCACGACGAGAAACCCACCAGATCGGTGAACACCAACGTCACATCTGGGTTGGCCGGCCTGCGGGCGACAGCTTCGGTCAGCGCCTGCCACACCTGAAGCGCGCCGAGACCGACCTGACGCGACGCCCCGTCGCGGCCGCCGAGTAGCCGCCCCGCGGCCCGTGCCGCGGCGCGTGGACCGCCCTCGCCCGCGGTGGACAACGGATCGCCGAATTCAGGATCGCCGGGTAATGCACGGCGGGCGCGCCGGATGAAGTCGACGACTCCCGCGCTTTGATTTCTGTCGCGCAGCCAATCCGCCGCTCCGTGTATCGACACCGGAGAGCGGTCTTTGGACGAAGGCGTGGCCGGCGTGGTCGCCGCTTGCTCGGGCTCGCCGGACGCCGAATCGGGCCCGAGGTCCACGGCGTCCAGCCTAGGTGCTGCCCGAAGAGCGCGGCAACGACCGTCGTAGTGGCGTCCGCCACCGTTGACGTCAAACCGCCTGATCACGCGCTTGCCTCAGCACGGTCGACAGTCGGTAACACGTCGGCGCGGCACACCACGGAAATCGTAGACAACGTTTGTTGTCAACATTATCGTGGGGTTATCAGCAGCCAGGAGGTCGCGATGACCACGACGAAATCGATACCGTCGGTCGAGCCCGCCCTCGTCACGCATAGCGACGATGCCGCCGCCAACGCCGAGCCCCTGGGCCCGGATTCGCTGACCTGGAAGTATTTCGGCGACCTGCGCACCGGGATGATGGGCGTGTGGATCGGCGCGATCCAGAACATGTATCCGGAGTTGGGCGCCGGCGTCGAGGAGCACTCGATCCTGCTGCGCGAACCGCTGCAACGCGTTGCCCGCTCGGTGTATCCGATCATGGGCGTGGTCTACGACGGCGAGCGAGCGCAACACACTGGTGAGCAGATCAAGCAGTACCACCACACCATCAAGGGCGTCGACGCGTCCGGCCGCCGCTATCACGCGCTGAACCCGGAAACGTTCTATTGGGCACACGCGACGTTCTTCATGCTGGTGATCAAGGTGGCCGAATACTTCTGCGGTGGGCTGACCGAGGCCGAGAAGCGCCAACTGTTCGACGAGCATGTGCAGTGGTACCGGATGTACGGGATGAGCATGCGGCCAGTGCCGAAATCCTGGGAAGACTTCCAGGAGTATTGGGTCCGCATGTGCCAGGACGAGCTGGAGATCAACCAGGCCACCCTGGACATCTTCCAAATCCGGATCCCCAAACCAAGATTCGTGCTGATGCCCACGCCGATGTGGGATCAGTTGTTCAGGCCGTTGACGGCCGGACAGCGCTGGATAGCGGCCGGACTGTTCGACCCGGCGGTTCGGGAGAAGGCCGGCATGCGGTGGACGCCGGGCGACGAAGTATTGTTGCGGCTCTTCGGCAAAGCAGTCGAGCTGGCCTTTCTGGCGGTGCCCGACGAGATCCGATTGCATCCGCGCGCGTTGGCCGCCTACCGCCGGGCGGCGGGCCGGCTCCCGGCCGACGCCCCGCTGGTGGAGGCACCGGGCTTCATGGCGCCGCCACGCGATCGTCGCGGTATGCCGATGCACTACTTCCCGCCCCGCGCCCACCCCGCGAAGAACATCATTGAGCGCGCCGGATCGTTCGTGCACACAACGTTCTCGTTGGCTGGTCTGCGACCCACGCGCGGCCGCGGTAGAGCGGCCTGATCAGCGCAGCGCCCGCGCGCTCTGGTAAAGGCAAATCGCTGCGGCCGCAGCCACATTGAGGCTCTGCGCGCCGCCCGGCATGGGAATCTGTACGCGGTGGTGTGCCCGCTGCGCCACCATCGCTGAAAGACCGTGCGATTCCGGCCCGAACAGCCACGCCGTAGGGGTGGCGAGGTCGGCGTCGTCGAGCGAGAGCTCGCCATCCAGCGTGGTGGCCAACACCTGCAAGCCGGCGGCCTGCAGCGACGCAACCGCGTTACCGGCATCGGGCGCGGGCGCGACCGGGATGGAAAAGATGCTTCCAGCGGAAGCGCGCAGACACTTGCTGTTGTAGGGATCGACGCTGTGACCGGCCAGGATCACCGCGGCGGCGCCCATCGCGTCAGCGATGCGAATCAAGGTGCCGGCGTTGCCCGGTTCGCTGATCTCGACGGCAACGGCGACCAGCCGGGGCGCGCCAGTCAGCACGTCGTCGAGGGTGGCGGACGCCATCTCGCACACCGCGACCAAGCCAGCCGGAGTCACCGTGTCCGACAACGCCTTTGCGGCGCGCTCAGTGACCAGATGCACCGGGGCATCCTGCGCGTCCAGCAGCGCGGCGTGTCGCTGGGCGGCTGACTCGGTGACGAAGACGTCCCGAATCAGTCCGTGGCGAGACGCCGCCTCGACAAGGTGGGCGCCTTCCGCCAGAAACCGCCGGGACCGCCGCCGAGCGATATGCCGATGCAGTTTGACCGCCGCGACCACCCGGGTCGAGCGTTCGGTGAGCACCTGACTGCCGCGAAGCTCAGGCAGCCTCTCCGGAGGGCGCGTTGACGTCTTCGGGCAGTGCGGCGCGGGCGACATCGACCAGGGCGGTAAACGCCGCAGCATCGCTCACCGCGATTTCGGCGAGATTCTTGCGGTCGACCTCGACACCGGCGGCCTTGAGTCCCTGGATCAACCGGTTGTAGGTGATGTCGTTGGCCCGGGCCGCCGCGTTGATCCGCGCGATCCACAGCTTGCGGAACTCGCCCTTGCGCGCGCGACGGTCACGGTAGGCGTAGTTCAGTGAATGCAGTTGCTGTTCTTTGGCTTTGCGGTATAGCCGGGATCGCTGACCGCGATAACCTCGCGAAGCCTTCAGGATGGTGCGCCGCTTCTTCTGGGCGTTGACCGCCCGCTTCACGCGTGCCATGGGGTGTTCCTATCGTCGGGTGGTTGGGCTGGTCAGCCGTTCAGCATCTTGTTGACCCGCTTGGTGTCGTGGCCCGACACGGCGGTGCGCCCTTCCAGGCGGCGGGTGCGAGTGGACGGCTTGTGCTCGAGCAGATGCCGGCGATTTGCTTTCTGACGCAGGATCTTCCCGGTACCGGTACGCCGGAACCGCTTGGAAGCCCCGCTGTGGGTCTTGGCCTTGGGCATGTGTCCTCAGTTCTGCTGTCAGTTCGATGGAGTTTCGGCGTCGTCACCGTGTGTGGGGCCGGCGGGCTCGCCGGCCTGCTGCGCCGCCCTGGCGCGAGTCTTCGCGCCGCGGTGCGGTGCCAGCACCATGGTCATGTTGCGTCCGTCCTGCTTGGCCGACGTCTCGACGAACCCGTAGTCGGCGACGTCGGCGCCCAGCCGTTGCAGCAGCCGGTAACCCAACTCGGGGCGCGACTGCTCACGTCCGCGGAACATGATGGTGACCTTGACCTTCGACCCGGCCTCCAGGAATCGGACGACGTGGCCCTTCTTGGTTTCATAGTCGTGATCGTCGATCTTGGGTCGCAGCTTCTGTTCCTTGACGACGGTCTGCTGCTGGTTCTTGCGAGACTCGCGCGCCTTCTGCGCCGCCTCGTATTTGAACTTGCCGTAGTCCATGATCTTGCAGACCGGCGGTCTGGCGTTCGGTGCGACTTCGACGAGGTCGAGATCGGCGTCGGCGGCGACGCGCAGTGCATCTTCGATACGCACGATGCCTACCTGCTCCCCTCCCGGGCCGATTAAACGGACTTCAGGTACGCGAATGCGCTCGTTGACGCGGGTCTCAGTGCTGATGGGGCCTCCTGGGCTCGATGGATATAGCTTTCCGGCAGCGGCCGGCCGGTGTCGGAGATCCAGCGGTAGAAATACCACGCCACCAGCGAAAAAGCCCTGCGTAAGCAGGGCCCGTGCCGACCGGTCGCGGATCGAGCCGCCTGCGTCGCTCGCAGAACAGGCACCCTCGGGATGCCGGTGACCGGACCGTTAAGCCGGTCTGGCCAACGGTGGGAGTGGGACTCCACTTGCTGTCCCTGGCCTTCGCCGGGACGGTCGCGCAGGCAAGTCTAGCAGTGCTGATGCGACAGCCGGTCATCCGGCAGCCGCGTACTCAGGCGATTCGCGGTCTGAGGGCATATCCTCGCGGTCTGTGACACTTGTTGCGCCCCGCTCCGGGCGCCTTTCTGCCTCGCGCTATCACTGGGTTCCTGCCGCAGCCGGGTGGACCGTCGGGGTTATCGCGACGTTGTCGCTGCTGGCCAGTGTGTCGCCGTTGGTCCGCTGGGTCATCAAAGTGCCGCGAGAATTCATCAACGACTATCTGTTCAACTTCCCCGACACCAGTTTCGCCTGGTCGTTCGTGTTGGCGCTGCTTGCGGCGGCTCTGACCGCACGCAAACGTATCGCCTGGTGGATCCTGGTCGGAAATCTGCTGGTTGCCGCCGCAATCAACGGCCTGGAACTGGCGCAGGGCGGCGATAGCGCGCTGAAGGTGTTCGGCGAGAGCCTCGGGCTTGCGCTGCATGTGGCGGCAGTCGTAGTTCTGGTGCTGGCCTATCGCGAATTTTGGGCCAAAGTTCGGCGCGGGGCGCTATACAAGTCGGCCGCGGCGCTCATCGCGGGGTGGGTGCTCGGGATTGCGCTGTCGTGGGGACTGGTCGAGTTGTTTCCGGGGTCGCTGCACCGCGGCGACCGGCTCCTCTATGTAGCGGACCGAGTGGTCGGCTTTGCGCTGGCCGGGCAGGCGTCGTTTGCGGGGAAACCACATCTTTTCCTCAATGATCTGTTCGGCCTCTTGGGCGCACTCGCACTGATCGTGGCAGCGATCGTGCTGTTTCAGTCCCAACGCGCCGAGAGCGCGCTGACCGGCGAGGACGAATCGGCCATCCGCGGGCTGCTGGAACTGTACGGAAACAACGATTCGCTGGGCTATTTCGCCACGCGCCGCGACAAGTCGGTGATCTTCGCGCCCAGCGGTCGCGCCGCGATCACCTACCGCGTCGAGGTCGGCGTCTGCCTGGCCAGCGGCGACCCGGTGGGCGACCCGAAGGCATGGCCACAAGCCATTGGCGCGTGGCTGCAGCTCTGCCAGGCCTACGGGTGGGCCCCCGGGGTCATGGGCGCCAGTTCTCAAGGGGCTAAAGCTTTTCGGGAAGCGGGACTCAACGCTCTGGAATTGGGTGACGAAGCCATCCTGCATACCGCGGAATTCAAGTTGTCCGGCCCCGATATGCGCGCAGTGCGCCAAGCGGTGACCCGGGCCCGCCGGGCGGGGTTGTCGGTCCGCATCCGCCGGCACCGCGACATCGCAGGCGACGAAATGGCACAGTTGATCACCCGCGCGGATGCGTGGCGCGACACCGAGACCGAGCGAGGGTTTTCGATGGCGCTGGGTCGTCTCGGTGACCCCGCCGACGGCGATTGCCTGTTGGTCGAGGCGCTGCATGGCGACAGCGACGTAGTGGCGATGCTGTCGTTGGTGCCCTGGGGGCAAACCGGAGTCTCGCTGGACCTGATGCGTCGTTCACCGCAATCACCCAACGGCACCATCGAACTCATGGTCAGCGACCTTACGCTGAATGCCGAACGCCTTGGCATCAACCGTATTTCGCTGAACTTTGCGATGTTCCGTTCGGCGTTCGAGCAGGGCGCTCAGCTCGGCGCCGGCCCGGTGGCCCGGTTGTGGCGGGGCTTACTGGTGTTTTTCTCACGCTGGTGGCAGTTGGAGACGCTGTATCGCTCGAACATGAAATACCAGCCGCAGTGGCTACCCCGATACGCCTGCTACGAAGACGCCCGGCTGATTCCGCGGGTGGGTGTCGCGTCGGTGATCGCCGAGGGTTTTCTGGTGCTGCCGTTTTCTCGCCGCAACGAGCAGCACACCGGCCATCGTCCGTCGGTGCCGTCGGTGCTGGTGGAAACCGGGCTGTTGCATCACGATGGCCGGGCTCCCGACGTCTCTGGCTTTCAGCACGCCGAGGTCTCCGAAACCGAGGACCGTCAAACCCGCCTGCCCGAGCAGATGCGGGTCCGGTTGGCGAAGCTGAAGAAGCTGCAACACAGCGGGATTGATGCTTATCCCGTCGGGCATCCGCCAACTCACCCGATCATGCAGGCACTGGACAGCGTCGACGAGGCGACCGTTTCGGTGGCCGGACGTGTGCTGCGGATCCGTGACTTCGGCGGCGTGCTGTTCGCCCAGCTGCGCGACTGGTCGGGGGAAATGCAGCTGCTGCTGGATAATTCGGTCCTCGAGCAGAGCCGCACTGCGGATTTCACCAGGGCCATCGACCTGGGCGACCTTGTCGAGGTTACCGGCCACCTGGGGCTCAGCAGGACCGGCACTCGGTCGCTGATCGTCACCAGTTGGCGGTTGATCGGTAAATGTCTGCGACCACTGCCGAACAAGTGGACGGGGCTTGCCGACCCGGAAGCCCGAGTCCGCACCCGCTACGTCGACCTGGCGATCAACTCTGAATCGCGTCAGCTCATCACGGCGCGCAGCAGCGTGCTGCGCTCGATTCGGGAGACATTGACAGCCAAGGGGTTTCTCGAAGTCGAAACCCCGATTCTGCAGCAGATCCACGGCGGCGCGACTGCCCGACCGTTCGTCACCCATATCAACGCATACGACCTTGACCTCTACCTGCGCATCGCGCCGGAGCTGTACCTCAAGCGGCTGTGCGTCGGCGGTGTGGAGCGAGTGTTCGAGCTGGGCCGGGCGTTTCGCAACGAGGGCGTGGACTTCAGCCATAACCCGGAGTTCACCTTGTTGGAGGCCTACCAGGCGCACGCCGACTACTTGGTGTGGGTCGACGGATGCCGGGAACTGATTCAGAACGCCGCCGCAGCCGCCAACGATGTGCCGGTGGTGATGCGACCGCGATCCGACGATGCCGACGGCAACCTGGAACCGGTCGACATCTCCGGTGTGTGGCCGGTGAAGACCGTGCATGACGCGGTGTCGGAGGCACTCGGTGAGCAAGTCGACAGCGGAACGGATCTGGCCACACTGCGCAAACTGTGTGATGCCATCGGCATCCCCTACCGCCCCCGCTGGGATGCGGGCGCGGTGGTGCTGGAACTCTACGAGCAGCTAGTCGAGGCACGTACCGAACTGCCGACGTTCTACACGGATTTTCCGACGTCGGTGTCACCGTTGACCCGGCCGCATCGCACTGAACCAGGGGTCGCGGAGCGTTGGGATCTGGTGGCGTGGGGCGTCGAGCTGGGGACCGCCTACAGCGAGTTGACCGATCCGCTGGAGCAGCGGCGTCGGTTGCGGGCGCAGTCTCTGCTGGCCGCCGGCGGAGACCCGGAGGCGATGGAGCTCGACGAGGATTTCCTGCAGGCGATGGAGTATGCGATGCCGCCCACCGGGGGCCTGGGGATGGGTGTTGACCGGGTGGTCATGCTCGTCACCGGCCGTAGCATCCGCGAGACGTTGCCCTTCCCGCTGGCTAAACCGCGTTGATTTCGGCGCGTTTCACAGCCGGCGCTCAGAATCGCAGATCAGAATAGGTCCTGTGTCTGCATCGACGGCGATTGTGGCCGCGCCGCTGCTGGTGGGCCACCACACTTCGCTGATGCATGGCTGGGTTCCGATCACTGTGCAAGCCGTGGCCGCGGTCGTCTTGGTCCTCGCGGTCGGGTGGCGGTCGCGTCGTTGGCGGCTGGTATGGCTTCCGGTCGCGGCTGCGGTGGGAATTGCGGTGACGTGTTGGGCGTACTGGCAGATCGCCGACGACGGCCTGGCCGGCGAACCGGCGCCCCGCACGCTGTGGATGTGGATTGCGTTGACCGGTGTCGCCGCCGCCGTGCTGCTATTGGGCTGGCCGGGCGCGCGCTGGTGGCGACGAGCCGCGTCGGTAGTGGCCGTGCCGCTGTGCCTGGCCAGCTCCGCACTGGCGCTCAACGAGTGGGTCGGGTATTTCCCCACGGTGCAGACGGCCTGGAACCAGCTCACCGCCGGTCCGCTGCCAGACCAGACCGACGCTGCCACCGTTACCGCGATGGCCGGCAAGGGCGTCCGGCCGCCGCGCGGCAGCGTGGTCCAAGTGACAATTCCCGCCGACGCGTCACATTTCAAGCATCGCGGCGAGCTGGTGTATCTGCCGCCGGCCTGGTTCGCTTCCAACCCTCCCCCGCGATTGCCGGCCGTGATGATGGTCGGCGGCGAATTCAACACTCCGGCCGATTGGCTACGAGCCGGCAATGCGGTCAAGACGATCGACGACTTCGCCGCCGCCCACGACGGCAACGCGCCGGTGCTGGTGTTCGTCGACTCCGGCGGGGCATTCAACAACGACACCGAATGCGTCAACGGCAGCCGCGGCAATGCCGCTGATCATCTCACTAAAGATGTTGTGCCATACATGGTTTCACGCTTCGGAGTCAGCCCTGAGCGGTCCAACTGGGGCGTCGTGGGCTGGTCGATGGGCGGCACGTGCGCGGTGGACCTGACGGTGATGCACCCGGACATGTTCAGCGCCTTCGTCGATATCGCCGGGGACCTCGCCCCGAACTCGGGCACCAAGGCGCAAACGATTGCCAGACTGTTCGGCGGCAGCGCCCAGGCCTGGGCCGCCTTCGACCCGACCACCGTGATCACCAGACATGGACGCTACAGCGGGGTCTCGGGCTGGTTCGCGATCAACTCGGCCGGTCCGCAGACGTCGCACACCGTCACGGTGGCCGACACCGGCACCACAGGCACCGACCACCGAGGCGGCACGGCCAAACTCAGCGACACCGCTGCGGCCGCTGATTCGCTCTGCACGCTCGGGCGGGCCCACGGCATCGACTGCGCGGTCGTCGCTCAGCCGGGCAAGCACGATTGGCCGTTCGCCGGCCGGGTATTCACTGCGGCCCTGCCATGGCTGGCCGGCCAACTCGGCACGCCGGGGGTGCCGCGCAGCGCGTTGCCGGCCCCGCCGGGGCCACCCACTGGCGGCAGATAACCTCGCTTGATGCCATCGATCGCGCGCACCCGCCGCGCGATATTCGCGCGGCACTCCAATCCGTGGAGCGCATGGACCCGCTGGGCAAGCACACCGCTGCTCTTGCTGCCGGTCTGGACACGCAAGTGGAGCCACGCCGCAGCGGTCGGGCTGTGGTTCGCAATCAACCCGGTGGTGTTCCCGGAACCGGTCGACAAGAGCAATTGGGCCACCCGCGCCATGCTGGGCGAGGAGCTGTGGATCACCCGGCGGCCCAACGACAGCGCCGCCGTCGTGAGCGCCGCGACGTCTGCTGCCACCGTCGTTGCGATCGTCGCCGCGCGTCGCCGCCGGATCGCCGCAATGGCAGCGGCAACCGTGGTCGCGATGGCGCTGACGATGGTGTACTGGCAGCAGATGGTGCGCTACCTCGATCGCGGCAGGTAACCTGGCGCCATGCCCGACCCGGAATACGATGACGCCGGTGCGCCGACGTTCGATTCGGTCCGCGAGAAGATCGAAGCTCGCTACCAAACGTCCCTCGGCGCAGCCGAACTCGACGCGGAAAGCGCAGCAGGCCGCACCGTCGACGAACAGTACCGGGAACGGCAGCAGGCGGCTGCTGACCGACTGGCCGAAATCCGCGCATCGATGCGCAAGGATACCCACTGAGTGGTCCGGTCATTCACCAGCGGTGAGCGGCGGAACCGCTTAGCGCGCAGACATTTTCTGTCGAGCACCGATTCCGCATCGATTACCGCGATCGCCGCCGGACTGGTGGGACTGCATGCCACCGACCCCGCGACGCCGTATCTGTCGCTGTGGGCCCGAAAGCCGGGCTTCATCATCGACGAGCTCGACGCGCAGCTGTACCGGAAGCGTTCTATGGTCAAACATCTGGCGATGCGTCGCACGCTGTGGCTGGTGAACGCCGGGGACCTGGCGACGGTCCAGCCGGCAGCCAGTGAGCGGGTCGCGGCCAACGAACGTCGTCGACTGATCGCAGATGTGCAAAAGGCCGGTGTCGCAACCGACGGCGAACGCTGGCTGGATAGGGCGGGCGCTGCGGTGCTGCGTTATCTGGACGAGCACCAACACGCCAGTAGCGCCGAACTGCGGGCAGCGCTGCCAGAGCTGGCCGGAACCCATGATCCAGCACCCGGAAAGCGTTGGGGCGGGCCGGTTCCGCTGGCTCCTCGGGTGCTGACGGTGCTGTCCGCCCGTGGCGATATCGTGCGCGGTCCCAACGACGGCACGTGGACCACGTCGCGTCCGCGATGGACAAGCACCGCCCGTTGGGTCGGCGAGCCGGGCCAGCCGGTACCCGTTGATGCTGCGCGCGCCGAACTGACCCGACGGTGGCTGCGCACATTCGGGCCCGCTACCGTCGAGGACATCAAGTGGTGGTTCGGCATCACATTGACCGCGGTGCGCAAGTCGCTGGGCGAGATTGGTGCGGTGGCTGTCGACTTGGATGGCACGCCGGGATACGGGCTGGCCGACGATCTCGAGCCGGAACCCGATGTCGAACCGTGGGGTGCGCTGCTGCCCGGGCTCGACGCCACCACCATGGGTTGGTATCAACGCGGTTGGTATCTGGGCGACCACCGCGGCCAGGTGTTCGACACGAATGGCAACGCCGGCCCCACCGCGTGGTGGAACGGACGTGTGGTCGGGGGCTGGTGCCAGGACGCCGACGCCCGCGTCCGGCTGCAACTGCTCGAAGACCCCGGTGCTGATGGGCGGCGCGCCCTGCAGCAACGGGCCGATGAGCTCACCGGATGGCTCAACGGGGTGCGGGTCAGCCCGCGGTTCCCGTCGCCATTGTCCAAGGCGGCTAACGGGACTGGCCGCTAGGCGCTGACCCGGCGCCGCCGTCGTGGCGCTGGAGTGGCCGGCACACCGAGTGTCTCGGCCAAAAACTTGCCGGTATAGCTCTCCGGCACCGCGGCGATGTCCTCGGGCGTTCCCTCGGCCACGACGGTGCCACCCTCGGCGCCGCCCTCCGGCCCCATGTCGATGATCCAGTCCGACGTCTTGATCACGTCAAGGTTGTGCTCGATGACGATGACCGTATTGCCTTTGTCGACAAGGCCGTTGATCACGCCCAGCAGTTTGCGGATGTCGTCGAAGTGCAGACCGGTGGTGGGCTCGTCGAGGATGTAGACGGTGCGCCCGGTGGAGCGCTTCTGCAACTCGGAGGCTAGCTTCACCCGCTGCGCCTCGCCGCCGGACAAGGTCGGTGCGGGTTGGCCCAAGCGCACATAGCCGAGACCGACGTCGACCAGCGTGCGCAGGTAACGGTGAATGCCGGTGATCGGCTCGAAGAAGCCGCACGCCTCCTCGATGGACATGTCCAGCACTTCGGAGATGGTCTTGCCCTTGTAATGCACTTCGAGTGTTTCCCGGTTGTAGCGGGCACCCTGGCACACCTCGCACGGCACGTAGACGTCGGGCAGGAAGTTCATCTCGATCTTGATGGTGCCGTCGCCCGAACACGCTTCGCAGCGGCCGCCTTTGACGTTGAACGAGAACCGCCCGGGTTGGTAGCCGCGGACTTTGGCTTCGGTGGTGGCGGCGAACAGGGTGCGGATCTTGTCGAAGACCCCGGTGTAGGTCGCCGGATTGGAGCGCGGTGTGCGCCCGATCGGCGACTGGTCGACGCGCACCAGCTTGTCGACGTGGTCGAGCCCGGTGACCCGAGTGTGCCGGCCCGGAACCTGCCGTGCGCCGTTGAGCTTGTTGGCCAGCACCGCGGCCAGGATGTCGTTCACCAGCGTCGACTTCCCGGAACCGGAAACTCCGGTCACCGAAGTGAGCACGCCGAGTGGGAAGGCCACGTCGATCTCGCGCAAGTTGTGCTCGCGCGCACCGACGACCGTCAGCCGCCGCCGCTTGTCTACGGGACGCCGGATCGCCGGCGCCTCAATGCTTTCCGCTCCGGACAAGTAGGCGCCGGTGATCGACTTCTTGTTGCGCAGCAGCTGGTCGTAGGTCCCGCTGTGCACAATCTGGCCGCCGTGCTCACCGGCCGCCGGTCCGATGTCGACGATCCAGTCGGCATGCGCGATGGTGTCCTGGTCGTGTTCGACCACGATCAGCGTGTTACCCAAAGCCCGTAACCGGGTGAGGGTTTCGATGAGCCGGCGGTTGTCGCGCTGATGCAGCCCGATCGACGGCTCGTCGAGCACGTACAGCACCCCCACCAGCCCGGAGCCGATCTGGGTGGCCAGCCGGATGCGTTGCGCCTCACCGCCGGACAGCGTCGCCGCCGCCCGCGACAGCGACAGGTATTCCAAACCGACGTCGAGCAGAAAGCCCAGCCGCGACTGGATCTCCTTGAGCACCTGCCCCGCGATGGCTTGCTCACGCTGACCCAGCGTGAGCGCGTTCAAGAAGTCCGCGCAGTCGGAGATGGACAGTTCGCAGACCTCGGCGATGGATTTCTTGCCGCGACCCCCCGCCGCCAGCGTGACCGCCAGAATTTCCGGCTTCAGCCGCGTGCCGTCGCACTCCGGGCACGGGATGTCGCGCATGAAGCCCTCGTAGCGCTCCTTCATCATCTCGGACTCGGTCTGGTCCATCTTCCGCTGCAGGAACGCGAGCACGCCTTCGAAGTCGGCGTAATAGGAGCGGGTGCGACCGTAGCGGTTGCGGTAGCGCACGTGCACCTGCTCGTCGCAGCCTTCCAGAATCGCCTTGCGCGCCTTGGCCGGTAGCTTTCGCCACGGGGTGTCGACGTCGAAGCCCATGGTGTCGCCGAGGCCGGCCATCATCCGGGTGAAGTACTCCGCGGTGTGGCCCATCGACCACGGCGCCACTGCGCCCTCGGCCAGCGTGAGTTCGGGGTCGGGCACCACCAGGTCGGGGTCGACCTCCTTGCGGATGCCCAGCCCGCTGCACTCCGGGCAGGCGCCGTAGGGCGAGTTGAACGAGAACGACCGCGGCTCCAGGTCGTCGACGGCCAGCGAATGCCCGTTGGGGCACGCCAGCTTCTCGGAGAACCGCTGCTCGCGGTTGTGGGCGTCGTGTTCGTGATCGACAAACTCCAGTACCACGATGCCGTCGGCCAGGTTCAGCGCGGTCTCCACCGAATCGGTGAGCCGCTGCTTGGCGCTGGCTTTGACGGTGAGGCGGTCCACCACCACCTCGATGTCGTGCTTCTCCTGCTTCTTCAGCTTCGGTGGCTCGGTCAGCGGGTGCACCACACCGTCGACTCGGACCCGGCTGTAGCCCTGGGAGTTGAGCTTTTCGAACAGGTCGACGAACTCGCCCTTGCGGGTGCGCACCACCGGGGCCAGCACCTGAAAGCGCGTGCCCTCGGGCATCGCCAGCACCTGGTCGACGATTTGCTGCGGGGTTTGGCGGGCGATCCGCTCGCCGCAGACCGGGCAGTGCGGGGTGCCGGCGCGGGCGTAGAGCAGCCGCAGGTAGTCGTACACCTCGGTGATCGTGCCGACTGTCGACCGCGGGTTGCGGTTGGTCGACTTCTGGTCGATGGACACCGCCGGTGACAGGCCTTCGATGAAGTCGACGTCGGGTTTGTCCATCTGGCCCAGGAACTGACGCGCATAGGCCGACAGCGACTCCACATAGCGCCGCTGCCCCTCGGCGAAGATCGTGTCGAACGCCAGCGAAGACTTTCCCGAACCGGACAGGCCGGTGAAGACGATCAATGCGTCGCGCGGCAAATCAAGATCAACACTGCGCAGATTGTGTTCACGCGCACCCTTGACGATCAGGCGGTCAGCCAACGCATTCCTTTCCAAACGAGTCATCACACACGTCGTTTCCATGCTATGTGCCGGTACCGACAAGCAACTCCCGACCAGTACCGTGACCGGTATGACCACCCTCGACGACAACTACACCGGGCACGTCGAGCCGGGCTCCGCCGCCCGCCGCACCCTGCCGGGCGCGACGATCGTCAAGGCGTCAGTCGGCCCCATGGACAACAACGCTTACCTGGTGACGTGTTCCGAGACCGGGGAAACGCTGCTGATCGACGCTGCCAACGACGCCGAGATCCTGATCGACCTGGTGCGACGCTACGCCCCGAAGGTGTCGCTGATCGTGACCAGCCACCAGCACTTCGACCACTGGCAGGCGCTGACTGCCCTGGCCGAAGCCACCGGCGCCGCGACCGCCGCACACCAGATCGACGCCGATCCGCTGCCGGTCAAGCCGGACCGTCTCCTCGACGGCGGCGACACCGTGCAGATCGGCAAGCTGAGCTTCGACGTCATCCATCTGCGTGGCCACACCCCGGGCTCGATCGCGTTGGCGCTCGGCGGACCCGCGGCCGGCGATGCCACCCAGCTGTTCACCGGCGACTGCCTGTTTCCGGGCGGAGTCGGCAAGACCTGGCAGCCCGGCGACTTCAGCCAGCTGCTCGACGACGTGACTACCCGGGTGTTCGACGTCTACGACGACGCGACGGTCGTCTATCCCGGCCATGGCGATGACACGACGCTCGGCGCCGAGCGGCCCAACCTCGCCGAGTGGCGCGAGCGCGGCTGGTAAAAGCACCGCGAAACGCGCTGCACCGCCTACACTCTGGCGAGATGAGGGTGGGCATCGACTTCGGCACAACGCACACGGTCGCGGCGGTCGTCGACCGGGGGAACTACCCCGTGGCGTCCTTCGACGGCGTGGACACCTGGCCGTCGGTCATCGCCGCCAACGAGTCGGGCGAACTGCGCTTCGGCCTGGACGCCGCCGCGGTGCGCCACGAACCGGGCTGGTCGCTGCTGCGGTCGTTCAAACGGCTGCTCAACGACGCCGGGCCGGGGACAACGGTGCAACTGGCCGGTCACAGTCACCGGCTGGCCGACCTGTTCGCGGGATTGCTCGCCCAGTTCAAGAGCGATCTGCAACAACGCTCCAACGTCGACCTGGCCCCCGGTGAGCGAATCGAGGCCGCGGTCAGCGTGCCGGCCAACGCGTCGAGCGCCCAACGGTTTTTGACCTTGGACGCCTTCGCGCAAGCCGGTTTCGAGGTCATCGCTCTGCTCAACGAGCCATCGGCGGCGGGGTTCGAGTATGCGCACCGGTATCGCTCCACGATCAGCGCCAAACGCGAGTATGTGCTGATCTACGACTTGGGCGGCGGCACGTTCGACGCGTCGCTGTTGAGGTTGACCGGTCGGCTCAACGAGGTCGTCACCAGCGAAGGCATCCAGCGCCTAGGCGGCGACGACTTCGACGAGGCGATTCTCAAGCTGGTTCGTCACGGCGCGAAACTCCCCAAACTCGACGCCGCCGCGCAGGGTCTGCTGCTCGAGGAGTGCGCGGCTCGCAAGGAAGCCGTCGGCCCCAACACCCGCCGCTTTTTGGTCGACCTCGACGCGCTCGGCGAGCCGCCGTTCTCGTGTCCGATCGACGATGTCTATACGGCCTGTTCACCGCTTGTCGCGAAGACCCTCGACGTCCTCGGGCACGTGCTGCACGACGCGGAGTGGTCCGAGGTGGCGGGCATCTACGTGGTGGGCGGAGCCGGCAGCTTCCCGCTGATCGCCCGGATGCTGCGCGCCGACCGTAATGAGAAGTTCGACGAGAAACGCGTCAAACGCTCACCGCACCCCTTCGCCGCGACGGCGATCGGGCTGGCGGTCTTCCTTGACAGGGAAGCGGGATTCGCGCTCTCCGAACGGCTTTCGCGACATTTCGGCGTCTTCCGGGAGGCACATGCGGGTGCGGACGTCAGCTTCGACCCGATCGTGCCCAAGGGCGTGCAACTGCCCACCGACGGCCAGCCTCCCCTGGTCGTCACGCGAAGCTACCGGGCAGCGCACAACATCGGGCATTTCCGGTTCGTGGAATGCAGTCGGCTACGCGACGGCCGTCCGGACGGCGACGTGATGCCCTACGACTCGGTCTTCTTCCCGTTCGACCCGGACCTGCACGACGATCAGGACCTTGGACACCGGCCGGTGCGCCGGCGCGATGACGGGCCCGACGTCGAGGAGCGCTACATCGTCACCCCGGGCGGAGCTGTCGAGGTCACCCTGACGACGCAACCGGGCCGGCTGACACGAACCTTCCGGCTGGCGCGGCACGCCCTCGCCAGCGCGTGAGCTTCCGTCGCCTGCGGGGGTGCGCGGCGGCGTTTCTTCTCGGCGCACTGCCGGCGCTCGCGTTTCCGGCGCCGTCCTGGTGGTGGCTGGCCTGGTTCGGGGTGGTTCCGTTGCTGCTCGTCGTGCGGGCCGCACCGACTCCGGCCGGCGGCGCGGTACGGGCGTGGTGCGGCCTGGCCGGGTATGTGCTGGCCACGCAGTACTGGCTGCTGCCGAGCACCGGTCCGCTGCTGGTGCTGCTGGCCGCCGGGCTCGGTGCGTTGTGGCTGCCGTGGGGCTGGGCCGCCCACCGGCTCTTGTCAACGGCGGCCACGATGCCTCGACTGCTGGCGGCCATGGTCGTATTGCCCAGCGCCTGGGTGGCGGCCGAGGCGGTGCGGTCGTGGCCCGCTCTGGGCGGCCCGTGGGCCGCGCTGGGTGCGTCGCAGTGGAACCAGCCCGTCACGTTGGCGTCGGCCTCGCTCGGCGGGATGTGGCTGACCGGCTTTTTGGTGGTCGCGGTCAATACCGGCATCGCCGCGGCGATTGTGTGCCCGCGGCGCGCCATCCCAGTGGTCGCAGCGGCGCTGGTGTGTGCGGGTGTTGGGCCGGCCAGCTTCGTGCTCGAAGCGCCGACAGCGGCCAGCCCGACGGCCCGGGTGGCGCTGGTGCAGCCGGGCGTCATCGACGACTCGACCGCCCGTGCGGCAGCCAGTGTGGCGCTCACTCGCACGCTGGTAGGTCAACGGCCGGATGTGGTCGTTTGGGGCGAAAGCAGCGTCGGATCCGATCCCGCCAACCACCCGGACACCATGCACGAGCTGACGGACCTGTCCCGGCAGGTGGGGGCGGACCTGCTCGTCAACGTCGACGCCCGCGCGCCGGCCGGCGGCATCTACAAGTCGTCGGTGCTGATCGGGCCGCACGGGACGCTGGGCGTCTACCGCAAAACCCGGCTGGTGCCGTTCGGCGAATACGTGCCGCTGCGTCCGCTGCTGGGGAAGATCACCGGGCACACCAAGGCCGCGGGCGAGGACCGGCGCCGCGGCAGCGACCAGGTGGTGCTGCGCACCGGTGGGCTGGCACTCGGGCCGCTGATCAGTTACGAGGCAGCGTTTCCGGATCTACCCCGCCGCGAGGTACAGCTCGGAGCGCAGTTGTTGGTCTACCAGACTGCGACCTCGACGTTTCAAGGGAGTTGGGCCCAACCGCAGTTGGCCGCGATGGTCGCGGTACGCGCCGCCGAAGTCGGCCGCCCGGCGGTACACGCCGGATTGTCGGGCGACAGCGCCGCATTCGACGCGCGCGGGCGCAAACTTGCCTGGTGCCCCTCGAGCTACCGCGGCGCGGTGGTTGTCAGTGTTCCGCTCGGCTCGCGCAACACCGCCTACCAGCGGCTGGGTGATTGGGTTCTGGTGCTGGCCTTCGGCGTCGTCGCCGGCACCGGCGTGCTGGCTGTGGTGCGGTCTCGCCGGCACTGAGCCGGTTCAGTGGCGCAGCAATGCGCGCGCCTCCGCCGACCCGTCCAGCGCCCGCGTCGTGCGCTTGACGATCTGCCAGCCCGACACCGCCCGTCGCAGCGTGATGCGGTTGGCTCCGGCCCGCCACACCCGGTAGCCGCTGCCGTCATCGCTGCGACGAATCAGAATCGACTCACACACCGCGACGGCGTCATCGCCGTCGACGTCGACGTGGACCGGGCCCAGGAAGTGTGCCGAACCCCCACGAATCAGTCCTTGGTGCGCCGACGAGCGCACCATGTCGGCGACGTCGGCGCGGCTGCGCATGTGCCAGCCTTCGACGTCGTATTCGCCGTCCTCGGCCCATAAGCCGGCCACCGCATCGGCATCACCGGCATCGACCAATGGCCCGTAGGACGCCAGCAGACGGCTGATCGCCAGCTCGTCTTCGACCCGGCGCAGCCGTTGCTCCAGCGCGGCGAGCCGCTCTTCCGGACCGGTCATTTCCGCATCAGCCGCTGCATCGTTCGGTGCGCGCCGAGCACCGCCGCGGCCCGGTCGGGATCATTGCGCATGACCACGATCTCCTCGTTTCCGCTGACCACGTGCACCGGTCCGCGCGCCAGCCACTCCAGCCCCTCGCGCGCGACGTCGGCCGGGTCGGCAACGGCCATGCCGGGAACATCGAAATTCAGGCCCACCCGTTCCATCGCCGGCGTTCGGGTCACACCCAGCACCAGCTCCAGCACGTCGACACCGTGGTCGCGAAGCTCCAGCCAGAGCCCTTCGGCGAAAACGCGTCCGAATGCCTTGACGCCGCCATAGACGGTATGCCGTATCGATCCCAGGTAGCCGGCGAGCGATCCGATCAACACGATGCCGCCCCGACGGCGGGCCCGCATGGGCTGCCCGTAGTGGTGAATGAGCGCTAGCGGCATGGAGAGATTGAGATCGATGACGCGCTGGAACTCCGCCAGGTCGCCGTCGAGAAACTCGCGGCTGTGCGTGTTGGCGCCGGCGTTGAGGATCAACAACCCGACGTCGAGTCCCGCGGTTGCCTCGGCGACGCGGGCGCTGGCGGCGGTGTCACTGAGGTCGGCCGAGACGGTGCGGACCTCGTGGCCGTACTGCCGACAGCGCTCGGCGGTCTCGGTCAACGGATCGGGCTTGCGGGCAACCAACACCAGGTTCAGACCCGCTTCGGCAAGCAGCCGGGCGAATTCGGCGCCGACGCCTTCCGAACCACCCGCGATGACCGCCCACGGCCCGTACTTGGCGGAATCGATCACGAACGCAGGATGCAACTCACGTGGTGGTGTGCACGATCAAGACGTCGACCTTGGCCCGACGCGAGACGTTGGCCGGCACCGAGCCCAGCAGCCGACCGGCAATCGTGTTCAAGCCGACGTTGCCGACCACCAACAGGTCGGCTTGGACCTCCTCGGCGAGGCCGACCAGCGCGTCGACCGGGGCGCCGACCACAGACCGCTCCTCGATATTCTGCGCGCCCGCGGCGCTCGCCCGATCCTTGGCCTCGCGCAGGATCGAATAGATCGGGGCGCTGCCCGACACCTTGTAGCTTTCGTCCTTCAAGACGTCGGCGGCACGCGGGTCGTCGTGCTGGGGCAGGTAGGCCGTCGCGATGATCAATTGCGCGTTCGCCCCGGCGGCGATGGTGCCCGCCCGGTCGACCGCGCGCAGCGACGAGTCCGAGCCGTCGGTTCCTACCACCACGGTCCGATAGGCGCTCATTTACCCTCCCAGGTGTCGGTTGCTACGCCAACCCAAGACAGTATCGCTTCGCCGGATGCAGATGGTTGATTTGCGACACACCGAATAGGCAGCGCCACGGGCGTGCGGTCGACGCTGTGAGCGTCACTGTAATCGACGGACGCCCAGTGCGGATGAAATTCCTTGCCCGGCAATGCGGTTGTCGAGGCGCTCCAGCCGGGGTAATCCCCTTCTCCAAAGGAGCCTTACAGTGACAGACATCATGGCTGTACCGCTACTCGACGAGCCTGCGACCGCGATCGCCTGCACGGGCCGGCCGAGCGCCGGCAATTCCGCTTCGCCCAGCTCATCATGTCAGTGCCCTGATAAGTAAGCCGTTGCACCGTAAGCGTTTTCGTATCCGCACTGATCTGGGACTGCGTGGATCCGCGGTGGCCTACCGGTTCCGGGAGAGCCTATTCCTGTTGCCCGTCGTCCTGGTGATCGGCGGAATCGGCCTGGCCCTCGTCACCGGGGCGGTCGACAACGCCCTGGGCGCAGAGACGCGCGTTCCGTGGACGATCGCAATGGACATCGACGTCGCCACCTGGCTGTTGAGCACTATCGCCGGCGCGACGATTACCACCGCGGGCGTCATCTTCTCGCTGACCATCGTGAGCCTGCAGCTGGCGAGTTCACAGCTGTCGCCCCGAGTGATGCGGTCGTTCATCCGGGACCGGCTCAGCCAGGTCGTCATCGGACTGCTGGTGGCGACGTTCGTGTACTGCGTTCTCACCCTGCCGCGCATCAACGGTCATGCGATGGAGCTGGCACCGCGGGTGTCGGTGACCGTCGCCGTCGGGGTCGTTGCGAGTCACCTCGCGCGTCGACGGTTGGGTGAGCCGAATCGACACTGACCGGCTGCTGGCCGCGGTGCCCGAGCGGACGACGGTGCGGCTCGACACGGTCGGTAGTCTGCTTCGCCGACTGCTCGTCGCCCCTCCGTTAGCTCGGGCGATATCCGGGCCGGGGGACCGAATTCTGTTGCGGCCGTGGGAACTTGACCCCGAGGAGTACATCGCCCACGGTTTCGACCAACTGCGCCACGTCGCCCCGACGCAGCCGCTGGTCGCAGCGACGATCCTTCGCGTATTGCGGATGCTGATCGTGCACGTCGAACATGCCGGCCGACCGGAACTGGTGCCGGCATTGCACAAGCAAATCGACATGCTGCTTGGGTCGCTGGAGAAAACTCCGGGGCTTCATCCCGACGACCTGGCTCGATTACATGCCATTGGTGCCGACACCACCGACCCGGCCGATCACAGCCACCGGCGCTTAACGCCTTAGCGATGCTCGCCGTGACGGGGCCCGAACAGTCCGGCGGGAAACACGTCGGCGGCTTGGACTGCCGCACGGATCACTGTGGCGAAGCTGACCAGTTGGTCAGCCTGGTCGGCGGTCATCGTCCGCCACGGCGCGTACCCCAACTCGTCGGTGAGATCTTCGATGCGGGACCGCAGCTCGGTGCCGTCCGGCGCCAGTTCGCCGGTACTGCCCAGGATGCCTCGTGACGTCAGGTCCTGCGCCGCGGCGTTCCATTGATCCATGCTCCACCCGCGCATCCGCCGCGCGTAGTCGGCGTTGAAGCCGATTCCCGTTGCAGTGTGGGTGATCAACGCTTCCAAGCCACTGAGGCCGTTGGACACCAACGCGGCGATATGCCCGTCGCCGCGGTATTCACGCAACAATGTGATCGCGTGCCACAACTGGGCGACCGGGCTCTCGGGCCACGGCAGCTCGGCGTGGCCGGCGTACAGCGGCCGGCCGTCGGCGTTGGGGATCGCTTCCGCGACGCCTCGCAGCAATGCCGCCGCACGCCCCAATTCCGCAGACTGCGTGAGCTTCTCACCGAGCACCCGCGGCAGTGCCGTCGCGACGATCTCGTAGCGCACCCGGGTCACCGTCGCCGGCGACGCCAGTTCCCAGGCGGCCGGAATGGCGCTGGAGACCAATTGTGGGTTGAAGTTATAGAACGTGGCCGCAACGACATTCGCCGAAACCGCGCCCATCGGCGCAGACCGGCCGGCGAAATAGTGCGTCCGGAAATCCATGCCCAGCTCGCCGAACTTCTCGTTGGCCTCGGGCAGGAAGTAGACGACAGAGTGCAATGCGTCCAGCGAGCGGGTCAGCCGTCCGGCGGCGAAGGCGTCCACGCTGCTGAGACTAGCCCGGCGCCGCCGCGGTGCAGCGGTGTCCCCGGGTGGCCCGATAGGCGGCCAGTACACCGACCGCGGCCAGCACCGCAAACACGGCGAACAGCCAGCGCGCCGCCATGACGGCGCCGCCTTCGGTGCTGTTGACCACCACGCCGGCCAGCCCCGCACCGAATGCCCCGGAAATCAGCTGAACGGTGTTGATGGCCGCGGCTGCGGCGGGACCCTCGGCCGGGTCGTCGACGCAGTCCATTGCCCAGGCCGACAAGTGCGGCCACGCCACCCCGATTCCGCTTCCGGTGATCAGCAGCGCTAACGCCCACAGCGCGACGACGCCGACCGGGGCGTTGTCGACCTGGCTGATCGCGCCCAACGCCAAGCCGATGGCCGTGATCAGGGGGGCAGCCGCAACCACGCGGGCAATCACCCGGGCGCCTTTCAGCGAGGCGCTGACGATCTCGCTGACCGTCCAGCCGACGGCCAGCGCCGCGCCCAGAAATCCGGCCACCACCGGAATCAGGTGGGCCAGTCGTTGACCGAACAACGGCACGTACATGTCGACCATCGCCGCCCCCATCAGCAGCGCCATGGTCACGTAGATCCATTTCAGCGGACCCGATCCGAACGCGCTGCGGGGCAACACCGCGGCGGCCATCCGCCGGTCGACCACCACGAACCCCGCGACCAGCAGCACGCTGATCGTGAGCAACGCGACGGTGGCGACGTTGTTGTTGTGCGGGACTTCCGCGACGCTGATCGCCAGCGCCGCCGCACCGAGCAGCAGCAGCGACCACACCGGCACCCTGAGCGCCGGGGAGCGCTCGCTCTGGTCGACCCGGCGCGCTGATAACACGACGGGGACCAGCACACCCATCGCCGCGGTCAACACCGCCACCGTGCCGAATGCCCAGCGCCACTGGCCGAATTGGGCGAAGATGCCGCCCACCGCCGGGCCGACTACCGTCGCGACTCCCCACATCGCGGAGACCAGCGCCGAAGCGCGGGTCCACAGCACCCGCGGCAGTGCCGAGTTGATGACCGCATAACCCAGTCCGGCCAGCAGCCCGCCCGCCGCGCCCTGCACGGTGCGCCCCGCCAGCAGAATTTCCATGGTCGGCGCCGTCGCGCACATCAGGCTGCCGATCCCGAAAACCACCACGCCCAACAGATACGACGTGCGGGCGCCGAACCGCTGCAGCGAGGCGTAGACCGTGGTGGCGGCGACCACCGAACCCACCAGGTACAGCGTGGTCACCCAGGCGTACAGCCGTTCGCCGCCGATGTCGGCGACCGTGCTGGGCAGCAGGCTGATCGTCAGGAACTCGTTGGTGGCGCACAGCGCCACTCCACCGGCCAGCAGCGTCGAGGTCCCCAGATATCTGCGGCCGAGTAGCGCCCGCCAGCTGCCGGCGGTCTCGATGACGGGTGAGCTCACTTCAGACCGGCAGCATCCATACCGCGCAGTTCTTTCTTCAGGTCGGCAATCTCGTCGCGGAACCGCGCGGCCAGCTCGAACTGCAGGTCGCGGGCTGCGGCCATCATCTGTGCGGTGAGGTCTTTGATCAGGTCGGCCAGCTCGGCGCGCGGCATGTTGGTCGTGTCGCGGCCTTCGAACACGCCGCCGCTGACCGCCCGCCCCGGTGCGCCCTGGGCGCGCCGCCCTCGCGACGCATTGCGGCCCGAGCCGCCGATCTCGACGGTGTCAGAGTCGTCGGCCTCGCGGTAGACCTGGTCGAGAATGTCGGCGATCTTCTTGCGCAGCGGCTGCGGATCAATGCCGTTGGCCTCGTTGTAGGCGATCTGCTTGGCGCGCCGCCGTTCGGTCTCGTCGATGGCCTCTTTCATCGAATCGGTCATCGTGTCGGCGTACATGTGCACCTCGCCGGACACGTTGCGGGCGGCGCGGCCGATGGTCTGGATCAGGCTTCGCGACGAACGCAGGAAGCCCTCCTTGTCGGCGTCGAGGATCGACACCAGCGACACCTCCGGCAGGTCGAGACCCTCACGCAGCAGGTTGATGCCGACCAGCACGTCGTAGTCGCCCAGCCGCAGCTGGCGCAGCAACTCGACTCGGCGCAGCGTGTCGACCTCGGAGTGCAGGTAGCGCACCCGGATGCCCATCTCCAGCAGATAGTCGGTGAGGTCTTCGGCCATCTTCTTGGTCAGCGTCGTCACCAGCACCCGCTGGTCGGCCTCGGTGCGCTTGCGGATCTCGCCGATCAGGTCGTCGATCTGACCCTTGGTCGGTTTGACCACGACCTTCGGGTCGACCAGACCGGTGGGCCGGATCACCTGTTCGACGAACTCCCCGCCGGACTGGCTGAGCTCATAGGGGCCCGGGGTAGCCGACAAATACACCGTTTGCCCTATCCGCGATGCGAACTCTTCCCAGGTCAGCGGGCGGTTGTCGACGGCCGACGGCAACCGGAAACCGTAATCGACCAGATTGCGTTTCCGCGAAATGTCGCCCTCGTACATGCCGCCGATCTGCGGCACGGTCACGTGCGACTCGTCGATGACCAGCAAGAAGTCCTCGGGGAAGTAGTCGAGCAACGTCGCCGGGGCCGAGCCGGCGGGACGGGCATCGATATGCCGCGAATAGTTCTCGATGCCGGAGCAGAACCCGACTTGGCGCATCATCTCGACGTCGTAGTTAGTGCGCATCCGCAGCCGCTGAGCCTCCAGCAGCTTGCCCTGACCTTCCAGTTCGGCCAGCCGCTCGGCCAGCTCCTCCTCGATGGTGGAGATCGCGTGCGCCATCCGCTCCGGGCCGGCGACATAGTGGGTGGCCGGGAAGATCCGCAGCGAGTCGACCTGGCGAATCACCTCACCGGTCAGCGGGTGCAGGTAGTAGAGCGCCTCGATCTCGTCACCGAAGAACTCGATGCGGACCGCCAGCTCCTCGTAGGACGGAATGATTTCGACGGTGTCGCCGCGCACCCGGAACGAGCCGCGGGTGAAGGACAGATCGTTGCGGGTGTACTGCACGTCCACCAGCAGCCGCAGCAGACCGTCCCGGGGAACCTCGCTGCCCACCTGCAGTTCGACGGAGCGGTCGAGGTAGGACTGCGGTGTGCCCAGACCGTAGATGCACGACACCGAAGCCACCACCACCACGTCGCGCCGCGACAGCAGCGCCGAGGTGGCGGAGTGGCGCAGCCGCTCCACGTCGTCGTTGATCGAGCTGTCCTTCTCAATGTAGGTGTCGGTCTGCGCGATGTAGGCCTCGGGCTGGTAATAATCGTAGTACGACACGAAGTACTCAACAGCGTTGTGCGGCAACATCTCTCGAAGCTCATTGGCCAACTGCGCGGCCAGCGTCTTGTTGGGTGCCATCACCAGGGTGGGCCGCTGCAGCCGTGCGATCAGCCACGCGGTGGTGGCCGACTTGCCGGTGCCGGTGGCGCCGAGCAGTACCACGTCGCGCTCCCCCGACTGGATCCGTCGCTCGAGTTCGTCGATGGCGGCCGGCTGGTCTCCCGCCGGCGCGTGCGGGCTGACCACCTCGAAGTGGCCGCCGACACGCACCAGCCCTTCCACCGCCTCTTCGGCTGGGCGGTACTCCGAGTGCGCGACCACCGGGTGTTCGGTAGCAAAAGCCATATCAAAAGCCTAGAACGAGATGCCGACAGCGATCGTTCCCGCCGCTACAGCCACTGCCCGCCTTCTCCTCATCGCGCTACGCGCTCTGCATCGGCGGCGGGCTACGCTGACTGCTATCCATCCGCCCAAGCACGAGACGTTCGACCTGGTGGCCCGCACCAACACCGACCCAAAGGGCATCGTGCGGGCCGTCGATCGGTACACCGTGTGCCCGTGGGGCCTGTATATGGCGCGGCCCACCCCTGGCCGCGTCCAATTCCATTACCTCGAATCGTGGCTGCTGCCGTCACTGGGCGTGCGTGCCAGTGTCTTCCATTTCAATCCGGGCCACGAACGCGACCACGACTACTACCTGGATATCGGCGAATACTCGCCCGGACCGGTCATCTGGCGGTCCGAAGATCGCTATCTCGACCTGGAGATCCGTACCGGCGTCGCGGTGCAGCTCGCCGACGTCGATGAGCTGCTGGTTGCCGTACGACACAATCTATTGAGTCCCGACGCCGCCGAACAGGCGGTGCGACGCGCCGTGGACGCCGTCGACGGTCTGTCCCGCCATGGCTACGACCTGCAGCGCTGGCTTTCCGCCGAGGGTATGGAGCTCACCTGGCACGGACCGTAGCGCAGGCTGTCGATTCCGGCTACGGCACCTTTGGCTTGATGTCCTCCATCACCCACTGCGCGTAGTCGAGGCAGGCGTTGACGTCCTTCACCGGGGGGATCGGCACCGACGTCGTCGTCACACCCAGTTCGGCGAACCAGCCGAGTTGGTCGATGATCTCCGCGGCGCGCATGCCGGGAAGTTGAGTGGGATCGTCGACGACCGCGTGCCCTTCGCCGATTCGCGAAGTGCCCAGGCCGTAGATCACGTCAAACGGACGCCCGTCGTACGTGGGCTGGGACTTGATGAAGTCGAGGCTGGCAGGAATGTCTTCGGGTTTCGTCAGCCACGGGAACCAGCCGGCGGCGTAGCGTGCCGCACGCTGGAGTGCCGGTTTCGCGTCCCCGCCGATCCAGATCGGTGGATGCGGCTTCTGATACGGCTTCGGCTCGAAGGCCACATCCTTGAAGGAAACGTACTTGCCCTCGAACTTCGGCGAATCGCTCGTCCACAATTCGACGATGGCCGCAAGGTATTCGTCTGCCATGCGTCCCCGCTCGTGGAACGGCACCCCGAGGGCCTTGAATTCTTCAGCATCCCAACCAACGCCGAATGCGGCGGTGATTCGACCGCTGCTCATCCAGTCCGCCGTCGACAACGCCTTCGCCATGATGATGGGATGCTGCAGTGGCAGTACCGTGACCGACGAGCTCAGCCGAATGCGTTGCGTGGCGCCGGCCAGATAGGCCTGCGCAACGGTCGAGTGAAAGTAGTGCGCGCCGGACAAGTCCACATGTGTGTGAGGAACGACGAAGTGCTCCGGAATGACGATCAGATCGTAGCCGAGCTCTTCGGCGCGTTTGGCCATCATTGTCTGATCCGCCCCGGTCACGTCGTGCTCGAAGGGCTGCGTTAGAGCTTTGATCTGCATGGCGTTCGGCATCAGGAATCCAAATCTCATGATGCACCGTACCTTTCGATATCAGCGGCCTGCAGGCCATGAATTGCGTTGAGGACCATGGCTTTACGCACCGACGTTGAACGTCTCCGCTAGCGATGCCCTGGATGCCGGAGCCAGCCGACCGGCTTTGTTGGATGGGATGTGCCCTGCCTCAGCCAGCCAACGAATGGCGTCGCCGAACGTCTCCTCACCCGGACGGAAGCGCAGACCCGACTGCGCCAGAAAGTGGCTCGAGGACGCGGGCGACCACTGGGTAGTGATCGCCATGGCTTCGGCGGAGACTTGCGTTTCGAACGGCATCAGCATCCTGACCCAATCCGCTGTCGCACCGGTCGCGCGCAGCAGCCGCGGTGAAACATGCGGGCTGAAGACGGGCCGGCCCAGCAGCACTTCGAGGCGCTGGTGCAGCTGGTCCCACGGATAGAAGTGGCCTCCCACGATGTAGCGGCCGTTTTCGAAATCGCGCGTGGCCGGATGCTCCAACAGCCAGCGGTGCGCCTGCGCCAGGTCGCGCACGTCGACGGCCTGGAAGCCCGTCGTGGTTCGTGGCAGCATCCGACAAATCCAGCTGGCCACCGCACGATTGGCCGCACTGAGCTTGGGGTCGTCCGGCCCGAGTACGGCGGACGGATAGCTGATCTGCACCGGTACGCCCCGCTGCTGCAACCCGCGCACGTACTCGTCGCTGTCCCGCTTGGATCGCGAGTACGCCTCGCAGACATCGGCCAACGGCATGGACTCGTCGATACGTGGCAGACCCGGATGGAACAGCGCGGCCAGGCTGGAGACGTATACGAGGTTGCCGATGCCCAGTGCGTATGCGGCGCCGAGCACCGCCTTCGTCGCGCCGACGTTGTTGTCGTAGGTCTCCCGGGCTTTGCGGGGGCCGAGCGCCACGGTTGCCGCGGCGTGAAACACGGCGTCGCACCCGGCCATCGCGTGGTGCACCGCCGGCTGGTCGCGGAGGTCGACGGTGACGTAGCGTTCGATTCGGTGTCCGCGGGGCTCGAACCATCCCCGCGCCGCCGGTTCATTGCGCACCAGGAGCCGTAACTCGTGGCCCGCCTGGATCAGGGCCAGAGCGGTGTGGGCGCCAACAAAGCCGGTCGCACCGGTGCAGAAGATCTTCATTCCGCCACCAATCTCACCCGCGCCGACTCGGTCGAATCGCCGCTTGATCACGATGGTGGTGCCGCACCGATGAGCTCGCTAGCGTAGTGCGCTACTCGACCGGATGCGCCGGTGACGAAAACGGGTACTTCCCCGGCATGGACGTCGAGATCACCCACCCGGACCGGGTGCTGTTTCCAGCCGACGGGATCACCAAGCGCGATCTCGTCGACTACTACTGCCAGGTGGCCGACGTGATGCTGCCGCACTTGAGAGACAGACCGTTGACGTTGCAGCGCTTCCCCCGGGGCATCGACGAAAGCGGGTTTGTCCAGCAAGACTTCGCTGACTCGATGCCAGCGTGGATGAGCTCGGCAGAAGTCGCCAAGGAGGGCGGCAGCGTGGTGCACCCGGTGGCCGACCGACCAGAAGCACTGGCATGGCTGGCCAACCAGAACTGCATCACCTTGCACGCGTGGCAGTCGCGGCGGGACCACCTGGATAGGCCGGACCGACTGGTATTCGACTTCGACCCGTCCGGCAATGATTTCGCGGTGGTGCGGGCCACCGCGCGGGCGACCGCCGATGTGCTGGCCGACCTCGGTCTGGCAACCTACGTGCAAACCACCGGATCGCGCGGTCTACATGTCGTCGTGCCATTGCGTGCAGACGCCGACTTCGATGCGGTCCGGCAATTCGCTCGCGTCGTCGCCAACATCGTCGTGGCCGACGATCCGGCGCACCGCACCATCGAGGCCCGCAAGAGTAAGCGCGGCGAGCGGGTCTACCTCGATATCATGCGAAATGCCTACGCACAGACCGCGGTCGCGCCGTACTCGGTGCGGTCCCGTGCGGGTGCGCCAGTGGCGACCCCGGTGGAGTGGGACGAATTGGGTGCTCGGGGCATGCGACCGGACCGGTTCACGCTGCGCGACGTTCCCAAACGGCTGGCAGGGCAACGTGATCCGTGGACCGATATGCGCCGGCATGCCCGTTCGCTGACCGGCCCGATGCGGCGCTTGGCGAAACGCCGTGCCTGAACTGCCCGATGTGGAGGGCTTTCGCCGCGAACTGGCCGGCACGCTGCCCGGCCGTCGGGTGCAACACGTCGAGGTACGCGATTCGGGCGTCCTGCGCAACACCACCGCCCAGGCACTGCAGCGGGCACTGAAAGACCGTCGCTTCGCAGCGCCGCGCCGGCACGGCAAGTGGCTGATCCTGCCCACCGACGGCCCGACGCTGCTAATTCACAGCGGTATGACCGGCCATCCGTACTATGCGCCCGACGGCGCGGCGACGGAAGGCCAAGAGCGACTGGTGGTCTCGTTGGACCGCGGCGAGCTGCGGTACCTCGACCAGCGCAAGCTGCGCGGAGTCTGGTTGGCCGATTGCGAGGACGACGCCGCCGACGTGTTGGGCCCCCTGGGTCCAGACGCCATGAACATCAACCTGCCGGAATTTCGCGCCACATTATCGGGCCGGCGTGGCGGGTTGAAAGCGACACTGTTGGATCAGTCCGTGATCGCCGGTCTCGGCAATCTGCTCGTCGACGAAATCTGCTGGCGTACAAGGCTGCATCCCTCTCGACCGGTTGCTACGCTTGACGCTGACGAGATCAAGCAGCTGCACACCGCCATGCGGCGGGTGCTGCGAACCGCGATACGGCACGGCTGTGTTCCCGGATTGCCGCGGTGGCTGACCGGTGTGCGCGACGAACCGGATCCAAGCTGTCCGCGCTGCGGCACGCGGCTGGTTCGCGGTAAGGTCGGCGGCCGAACGTCACTGTGGTGCCCGCGTTGCCAGCCACGGTAGCTGGCAACGGGTGTCTACCATCCGATATTGCGGGTAATCTCTGCAGTCATGAGCTCCACCACGCGGCACGGGATGACGATCGTCATTCTGGCAGCCGCAGCGGCCGCATCGCAGTTAACTCCCCCCGCCGCCATGGCCGATCTGCACAACGTCACCTACATAGCACGGGTCGACGGGGTCGCGCCCGGCGCGCAGGCCACCTTCCGGATCCACGACAACGAGACCAGCAGCTCCGGCCTGGGGTCGATGCCCGGCAACGCATTCGAGGCCAATACGGTGCTGGCCGATCCCGCCAAGGCTGGCATGCAGGTGTCGATCCGCTGGCCGTATTCGGCGAATGTGCACTGCGAGGTGGACGTCGACGACAACGTCGCCGCGCAGGTCGACCAGTTCGTCCGTCCCACGCCGGGCAATGCCGACCCGATGAACGGAGTGCTGGCCTGCGGCGCGCCGCTCAGCTAGGCCGCCACTTAACCGCATCGGCCCACTGCCAGGCCCGCCGGTAGCCCTCGGCGAACCAGGGCTCCTTCGCGTCGGCGTAGGACGCACTGGTCGGATGCTCTTGGGCGGCGATGTGGCGCTTGGCGGCCAGATAGCTGGCTTGCTCGTCGGGATTGGCCTTCAGCCAGTCGACGAATAGCAGCGCGAATTGTTGGTTGGGCCAGCCGTCGACCCGCAGATGCAGGTAGGTGGGCACGCCGGGATCTGCCGAGCCGTGAATCCGCTTGTGCCACAAAACCGCATCATCGCTGTGGTCGTAGCTTTCGACGGTGCTTCGAGCGTCGGGTTTGACGATGTCGCCGACGGTGTTGTTGATTCGCGGGTATCCCATCGGGAGCAGGGCCTGCGCGAGTTCATCGGCGATTGCTAACGATTCGACGGTGACCTGAATGTCGACAACGTCCTTGGCGTCGAGCCCCGGCACCGCGGTCGAGCCGATGTGGTCGACGCGCAACGCCTTTGCGCCGCACGCCGCTTCGATGCGGGCGATGATGCGCCGGGCCTGGGCGGGCCAGGTCGGGTCGGCCGGCGTGAGGCGCGCCGGTGCAAGGACAACTTCTCCTGCGCTCAGATTGCGTGCGAACGGCACGATTCGGTGATTCCACACTTCACGCGCGCCCTCGGCCAGTTCCTCTGGCGTACCCGAGTTGTCCAGCCAGACGTCGGCGACCGCGCGCCGCTGCTCGTCGGTGGCCTGGGCGGCGATGCGGGCGCGCGCGTCGGACTCGGCCATGCCGCGTTGTTCGACTAGTCGCTGAAGCCGCAGTTCGGCGTCGGCGTAGACGACAACGACCAGCGGGAACAACGGCGCCATCCCGGACTCCACCAGCAACGGAATGTCTTCGACGATGACCGAGTCCTCGGGAACGGCCGCGATGATCTCCTCGCGGCGCCGGCCCACGAGCGGGTGCACTATGCCGTTAAGAACCGAGCGGGACGCGTCGTCCTGGAATGCCTTGGCCGCCAATGCTGGCCGGTCCAGTGCACCGTCGGGCAGCAGAATGTCCCCACCGAACGCATCGACGAGCGCCGAAAGCCCTTCGGTGCCCGGCTCCACCACCTCACGGGCGATGACGTCGGCATCGACGATGACTCCGCCGCATTCTCCGAAAGTCGCAGTGACCGCAGATTTACCGGCGCCGATCCCTCCGGTCAGCCCGATCCGAAGCATTCGGGCTAGGCGCTGCCGGCGAGCTTCTCCCGCAGCGCCGCAAGCTGCGCGTCGCTGGCCAATGAGCCGCCCTGCTGTTCGTCGGACGGCGCACCGTTGGCAGGTGCATGCTCGGCCTCGGCGTGCTCGGCAGCGGCGAACTTCTCCATCTGCGCGGTGTGCATCTTGTGCCGGCGCTCGGCCTCGGCGTAGCGGGCCTCCCACTCCTGACGCTGCGCGTCGAAGCCCTCGAGCCACTCGTTCGTCTCGGAATCGAAGCCCTCGGGGAAGATGTAGTTGCCCTGCTCGTCGTAGCTGTCCGCCATGCCGTACTTGGCCGGGTCGAACTCTTCGGTGTAGTCCTCGTTGGCCTGCTTGAGCGACAGCGAAATACGGCGCCGCTCCAGATCGATGTCGATGACCTTGACCATCGCGTCGTCGCCGACCGCGACCACCTGGTCGGGCACCTCGACATGGCGCTCGGCCAGCTCGGAGATGTGCACCAGACCTTCGATGCCCTCTTCGACGCGGACGAACGCCCCGAACGGCACCAGCTTGGTGACCTTGCCCGGCACGATCTGACCGATGGCGTGGGTGCGGGCGAAGTGCCGCCACGGGTCTTCCTGAGTTGCCTTGAGCGACAACGAAACCCGCTCGCGGTCCATGTCGACGTCGAGCACCTCGACGGTAACCTCGTCGCCGACCTGCACCACCTCGGAGGGGTGGTCGATGTGCTTCCAGGACAGCTCGGAGACGTGCACCAGACCGTCTACCCCGCCGAGGTCGACGAATGCACCGAAGTTGACGATCGAGGACACCACGCCCTTGCGGATGGCACCCTTCTGCAACTGGTTGAGGAACTCGCTGCGCACCTCTGATTGGGTCTGTTCCAGCCAGGCCCGACGGGACAGCACCACGTTGTTGCGGTTCTTGTCCAGCTCAATGATCTTGGCTTCGATCTCCTTGCCGATGTACGGCTGCAAATCACGCACCCGGCGCATCTCGACCAACGACGCCGGCAGGAAGCCGCGCAACCCGATGTCGAGGATCAGGCCACCCTTGACGACCTCGATGACGGTGCCCTTGACGGCCTCGTCCTTCTCTTTGAGCGCCTCGATCGTGCCCCAGGCGCGCTCGTACTGCGCGCGCTTCTTGGACAGGATCAGCCGGCCCTCTTTGTCCTCTTTGGTGAGGACCAGAGCCTCAACCTCGTCGCCGACGGACACCACCTCATTGGGGTCGACGTCGTGCTTGATGGACAGTTCGCGGGACGGGATGACGCCTTCGGTCTTGTACCCGATGTCGAGCAGGACCTCGTCCCGGTCGACCTTGACGATGGTCCCTTCGACGATGTCGCCATCGTTGAAGTACTTGATTGTTTTATCGATGGCGGCTAGGAAGTCCTCGCTCGAACCGATGTCGTTGACGGCTACTTGGGGCGAGGTGACGGTGGGACTCGGCATATGGGGGGTTGCTCCGGACAGGTTTGGTCGTAGGGACAGTGCTTGGTAGTACCCGTCGAGGCTACTCGACATGCCACATGCTGGCCAAACTGGCGTTCGGCGCGCGCCGAGTGTGAACGGGTTGCGAAAAAATCGCCGAAATCTCGCAGCAGCTTCACACTCGGCGTTTTACGCAGGTCAGTGCGCGGCCGCGTCCCAGCTGCGGCCATACCCCAGCGACACCTCGAGCGGTACATCAAGCGGGTAGGCGCCGCACATTTGCTCGCGCACCAAGGCTTCCAGCTGCGCACGTTCACCGGGCGCGATTTCGAAGAGCAATTCGTCGTGTACCTGCAGCAACATCCGTGATGCCAGGCCGGCGTCGGCGAGCGCTTTATCGACCTGGATCATTGCCACCTTGATGATGTCGGCGGCGCTGCCCTGGATCGGCGCGTTGAGCGCGGCGCGCTCGGCGGCCTCGCGCACCTGACGATTGCTGCTGTCCAGTTCAGGCAGGTAGCGCCGGCGACCGAGCACCGTGGAGGTATAGCCGTCTTTGCGGGCCTGTTCGACAACCGCCATCAAGTAGTCGCGCACGCCGCCGAACCGGGCGAAGTAGGCGTCCATCTGGTCCTTGGCCTCTTCGGTGGAGATCTTCAGCTGCTGGGATAGGCCGTAGGCGCTCAGCCCGTAGGCCAACCCGTAGGACATCGCCTTGACCCGCCGGCGCAACTCGCCGGTGACCTCTTCGATCGGAACTCCGAAGGCCCGGGATGCGACGAAAGAGTGCAGATCCTCACCGGTACGGAAGGCCTCGATGAGCCCGGTGTCCTGCGAGAGGTGCGCCATGATTCGCATCTCGATCTGGCTATAGTCGGCGGTCATCAGTTCGCCGTAGCCGTCGCCGACGATGAATGCGTCGCGGATTTGGCGCCCGGCATCGGTGCGGATCGGAATGTTCTGCAGGTTGGGCTCGGTCGACGAAAGACGGCCCGTTGCGGCGATGGTTTGGTTGAACGTGGTGTGGATACGGCCGTCGGCGGCAACCGAATTCAGCAGCCCGTCGACGGTGACCTTCAACCGGGTCACGTCGCGGTGGGTGAGCAGATGCTGCAGGAACGGGTGTCCGGTCTTGTCGAACAGCGACTGCAGGGCGTCGGCATCGGTGGTGTATCCGGTCTTGGTGCGCTTGGTTTTCGGCATTTCCAGCTCGTCGAACAGCACCACTTGCAGCTGCTTTGGTGAGCCAAGGTTGATCTGCTTGCCGATCACCGCGTATGCCGCTTCGGCGGCATCGCGAATCTGATCGCCGAATTGGCTTTGCAGCGCGCTCAATTGGTCGAGGTCGACGGCGATTCCGGCGGCTTCCATGCCCGCCAGCACCCCTTGAACCGGCAACTCCATTTGACCCAGCAGCGACGTGGAGTCGATGCGGTCCAACTCGGCATCGAGCGCATCAGCCAGATCGATAACAGCGCGGGCCCGCAGGATGGCGGTCTGGATAGCCTGGCCGTCGACGCCGTCGGTATCGTCTAGCAACGAAAGTTGCTGCTGCTCAGGGGCTTCTGCACGCAATTCGCGACGCAGGTAACGCAGTGACAGATCGTCGAGGGTGAAGCTGCGCTGCCCCGGCCGGACCAGATAAGCGGCCAGCGCGGTGTCGGAGGTGACGCCGTTGAGTGTCCAGCCGCGCCCGGCCAGATCGTGGATGGCCAGCTTGGCCTCGTGCAGCGCCTTGGGCTTGTCGTGGTCGGCGAGCCAGGCGGCCAGCGCAGCCTCGTCGTCGGGTGTCAGGGTGGCGGTGTCGATGTAGCCGCCGTCGCCGTCGGCGGCGGCGATGGCCAGCGCGGTGGCGTCGCCGTCATAGGCGACGTGTGAGCCGACCACGGTAAGACCGGCCCGGCGCCCGTCACCGGCGTGCTCGGCCAGCCACTGGCCGACTGCGCCAGGTTCCAGGGCACCGCCGCGAACGTCGAATCCCTCGTCCACCTCGGGTTCGACGGCGGCCAGGGTTTCGAAGAGCCGGTCGCGCAACACCCGAAATTCCAGCTGGTCGAAGAGCTGGTGGATCTGGTCGCGGTCCCACGGCTGCATCCGCAGCGTGTCGGGGGTCTGCGCCAGCGGCACGTCTTTCACCAGGTCGGTGAGCTCGCGATTGCGCACCACGCCGGCCAGATGTGCACGTAGCGCGTCGCCGACCTTGCCTCTGACACTGTCGACGTTGTCGACCAGTGATTGCAGCGACCCGTATTCGACGATCCACTTCGACGCCGTCTTCTCCCCCACCCCCGGGATCCCCGGCAGGTTGTCGCTGGGGTCCCCGCGCAGCGCGGCGAAGTCGGGATACTGCTTGGGCGTCAGCCCGTATTTCTCGACCACGGCCTCGGGGGTGAAGCGGGTCAGCTCGCTGACGCCCTTGCGTGGGTAGAGCACCGTGACGTCGTCGCTGACCAGTTGCAGCGAGTCGCGGTCGCCGGTGACCACCAGAACGCGGTAGCCCTCGTTTTCGGCCCGGGTGGCCAACGTCGCGATCAAATCGTCGGCTTCGAAGCCCGCCTCGGCGAGCACGGTAATACCAAGTGCGGCAAGGACTTCCTTGGTGACATCAATTTGGCCGTGGAACTCGTCGGGAGTCGTCGAGCGGTTGGCCTTGTATTCCGGGTAGCGCTCGGAGCGAAAGGTCTGCCGCGACACGTCGAACGCGGCGGCGACATGTGTCGGCGACTCGTCGCGCAACAGGTTGATCAGCATGGCGGTGAACCCGTAGACCGCGTTGGTAGTCAGCCCACCAGCGGTCTTGAAGTTCTCCGCCGGCAGCGCATAGAAGGCCCGGAACGCCAGCGAATTGCCGTCCAGCAGCATCAACGTCGGCTTGTCGTCCGCGGCCGGGGCGGCCGGCGCCTTCCTGCTCGCGGTCTTCGCTGGGCTCACGGCCTCAACTCTAGGCACCGGGTCCGACGCTGCGCCCGCCGCCGTAAAACTGCAACACGTTTCAGTTTTGCAGTGGTTGTCGGTACGCTGGCTCAGTGCCAACAGCTACCCACCAAGAGCCGGCAATCGAGGGCTGGTTCGCCACCGACGAGTCCGGGGCGCCCCATCTGATCGGCGCCAAGTGCCCACAGTGCGGTACCTACGTGTTCCCGCCCCGGGCCAACAACTGCCCCAATCCGGCGTGTGACAGCGACGTCCTCGAATCCGTCCCGCTGTCGCGGCGCGGCAAAGTGTGGAGCTACACCGAAAACCGCTATCCGCCGCCGCCTCCCTATCCGGCGACTGACCCGTTCGAGCCCTTCGCGATCGCCGCGGTGGAATTGGCCGACGAGGGTCTGATCGTTCTGGCCAAGGTCGTCGAGGGCACGCTGGCCGCCGACCTGAAGGTCGGCATGGAGCTGGAGCTGACCACGATGCCGCTGTTCACCGACGACGACGGCGTGCCGCGCCTGACCTACGCCTGGAGGATTCCGTGAACACGCCCGACCCGGTGTACATCCTGGGTGCGGGCATGCATCCCTGGGGCAAATGGGGCAACGACTTCACCGAATACGGCGTGGTCGCCGCCCGGGCCGCCCTAGCCGAGGCGGGGCTCGATTGGCGGCAGATCCAGTTGGTGGCCGGCGCGGACACCATCCGCAACGGCTATCCCGGTTTCATCGCGGGATCGACGTTTGCCCAGAAGCTGGGCTGGAATGGCGTGCCGGTGTCCTCCAGCTACGCCGCCTGCGCCAGCGGATCGCAGGCCCTGCAGAGCGCTCGGGCGCAGATTCTGGCCGGGTTCTGCGACGTGGCGCTGGTGATCGGTGCCGACACCACGCCGAAGGGCGCGTTCGCGCCGGTCGGTGGCGAACGAAAGAATGACCCGGATTGGCAGCGGTTCCACCTCATCGGGGCGATGAACCCGGTGTACTTCGCGCTGCTGGCCCGCCGCCGAATGGACCTCTACGGCGCGACGGCCGAAGATTTCGCGCAGGTGAAGGTCAAGAACTCACGGCACGGGCTGCAAAATCCGAATGCCCGCTACCGCAAGGAATCCGCGGTCGAGGATGTGCTGGCCAGCCCGGTCGTTGCCGACCCGCTGCGTCAGCTCGACATCTGCGCCACTTCCGACGGTGCGGCGGCGGTGATCGTGGCCAGCGCCAAGTTCGCCCGCGAGCACCTGGGCTCGCTCGACGGCGTGCCGTCGGTGCGAGCGGTCAGCACAGTCACGCCGCGCTACCCACAGCATCTGCCCGAATTGCCTGATATCGCAACCGATTCCACCGCGGTGGTGCCGGCGCCGGAGCGGGTGTTCAAGGATCAGATCCTCGACGCCGCCTATGCCGAAGCCAGCGTCGGACCCGAAGACGTGAGCCTGGCCGAGGTGTATGACCTGTCCACGGCGCTGGAGCTGGACTGGTATGAGCATCTCGGCCTGTGCGCCAAGGGTGAGGCGGAGGCGCTGCTGCGCAGCGGCGCGACGACGATCGGCGGCAGGGTGCCGGTCAACCCGTCGGGCGGACTAGCCTGCTTCGGCGAAGCCATCCCCGCGCAAGCGATCGCTCAGGTCTGCGAGCTCACTTGGCAGCTGCGGGGCCAGGCCACCGGCCGCCAGGTCGAGGGCGCGACGGTCGGCATCACCGCGAATCAGGGCCTGTTCGGCCACGGCTCGTCGGTGATCGTCGCGCGCTAGCCGCTACCCTCCCCCTTGCGCGAGGGTGCGGAGTTGTACGGCGATTCCCGGCGTGTCGCGTACAAGCGTGCACGCTGGGCGGCCTGGCTAAGCGGTATCAGTATCGAGGGTCTCCAGCACGACTTCGGCCACCCGCTTCATGGTCGTCCGCCGGTCCATCGCGGCCCGCTGAATCCACTTGAACGCCTCCGGCTCGCTCATGCCCTGCTTGGCTTGCAGCAGGCCTTTGGCTCGTTCGACAAGCTTGCGGGTTTCCAGCCGGTCGGACAGCGTCGCCACTTCGCGTTCGAGCGCGCTGATCTCGCTGAATCGGCTCAGCGCTAACTCGATCGCCGGAACCAGGTCGCTGGCCGTAAACGGTTTCACCAGGTAGGCCATTGCCCCCGCGTCGCGGGCTCGCTCGACCAGGTCGCGCTGGCTGAACGCAGTCAGCACCACGATCGGCGCAATGCGTTTCGTGGCGATCTCCGAAGCGGCGTCGATGCCGTCGCGTCGCGGCATCTTCACATCCATGATCACCAGGTCGGGTTGGAGCTGTTCGGCCAGTTCGACGGCTTCCTGGCCGTCACCGGCCTCACCAACGATGTCATAGCCCTCTTCACGCAGCATCTCGGCCAGGTCGAGCCGGATGAGCGCCTCGTCCTCGGCAATCAGCACCCGGCGCGGGGCTGGAGCATCAACATCTGTCGTTGAGCCGGTCATGACGGACATTGTGTCGTGGGTCGCTGTGAGAGACGACCGCGGGGTTGTGAGCAGAGGCAGCTGCCCGAATCCTTTAAGGTGGGATGCCGGCGGGGTTGCCTGCCGCAGATGCCCTCGTATCCCAACTGGCAGAGGAAACGGATTCAAAACCCGTACAGTGTGAGTTCGAATCTCACCGAGGGCACCATCACGTCGGATGCGCAGCCGGTTTTCTTTCCAACAGACCGAGCAGCGCCGAGGTCACCTCGTCCGGCCGTTCTTCCATGACGTAGTGATCAGCGCCGGCAAGCCGCGTCAGGGTCGCGCCCGGGATACGCTCGGCTAACTCAAGCGCGGTATCCAACGGAATGTATGGATCGCGGTCGCCCCAGATGACCGCAGTCGGACAATCGATTTCAGCGAGCCCGTCCGCAAGCCGAGGTATCCGCGGCAGGTGATAGTGCGCGAAGAACTCGACGAATGTCCTTCTGCCGCGGGCGTCGTCCATCCAACCGAGATATTCGTTTTCCAACATCGCGTCGAAGCAGCCCAGTTGCCGGTAGCGGCGCAGCGCATAGTGATGAATGCGACGAAGCGGCAGCCGCTGCAACAGACCGGGTGAGTGGGCGGCCGCCCAGCACTGTGCGACGGAGAACCGGTAGAACCATGGCTGAAAAACGCTGTGCCCGCGGGTATTCAACAGCGCCAAGCGCTGCACCCGCGCTGGATATCGCATGGCATAGCCCAGTCCGAGGAACCCGCCGTAGTCGTGCGCGACAAGATTGAATTGCCGCAGGCCCAACGCCTGCACTAACTGTTCGATCCTTGCTACTTCGGCGTCGTAGCTGGGCGGTGTCGCGGGCGGTTCGGAGCGGCCGAAGCCGGGCCAGTCCGGCGCAATGACTCGGTGGTTCATCGCCAGATCCGGAATCTGATGGCGCCAACAGGACGAACTTTGCGGATAGCCGTGCAGCAGCAGAACGGGTTCTCCGCTGCCCTGGTCGATGAAGTGCACGCGCCGACCGTCGATTTCGCAGACCGAGCTCATTTTGTACAAAGTAGTATAAAATTAGCGGCGCTGCCAGCATCACTCGCGGATAGGTACAAAATGCCGACATCGGAACCCAAACCACGAGGCCGCCCGCGTGCCTACGACCCTGACCGGGCGCTCGCGGGCGCACGCGACGCCTTCTGGGGGCCCGGGTATGCCGGTACCTCGCTAGACGAGCTCGCGAGCAGGATGGGCATGAACCGCCCGAGCATCTACGCGGCGTTTGGCGACAAGGAAGCGCTGTATCTCAAAGCGGTCGAACGCTATGCGGACGACAGCCGCGCCGCGCTGGCGCATCAGCTCGCTCAACCACGCCCGCTCGCCCACGTGCTGCGTGCGGTCTATCACGGCGCGACGCGCTGGTATCTGGCCGGCGATGACAGACCCCGAGGGTGTTTTCTGATCGGCACTGCAGTCACCGAGGCACGCCGCAACGAGAAAGTACGTGCTGTCGTCGAATCGACCTTCGATGCGTTCACCCAGCTCTTCACCGACCGCTTCGAGCAGGCCGAGCGCGACGGCGAGCTGGCACCGCTCGCCCCCGCCGCGCTGGCCCAGCTGGCCACCGGCACGCTCAACACGCTGGCGCTGCGGACCCGGACCGGCGCGCAACCGGACGTCATCAACGCGATCATCGACGCGACCGTGCACGTTATCTGTGCCACGGACCAGGGCACCCAGGACTAGTGCTGTTCACCATCGGCCATGGCGCCAAAACCGCTGAGGAGCTGGCCGCGGTGCTGCGCCAGCACGACATCGGGCTGCTCGTCGACGTGCGCAGCTTCCCGGGTTCGCGCCGCAATCCCGACGTGTCCAAGCAGGTCATGCCGGGCTGGCTGGGTGAGGCGGGGATCGAGTACCGCCATGAAGCCGATCTGGGTGGGCGCCGCAAGCCCCCGACCACGCCGATACCGCGAGACCGGTGGTGGGAGAACCAGTCGTTTGCCAACTACGCCGCCCACACCCGCACACCGGCGTTTCGCGCCGCATATCAGCAACTGCTGCGAGACGCCGACACCCGCAATGTTGCGATCATGTGCGGGGAGCCGATGTGGTGGCGTTGTCACCGGCGGATGATCGCCGACCTGGCCACCCGCGATGGACGGCTGGTCCAGCACATCATGCCCAATGGGTCACTTTCCGAACACCACACCTCGGAGTGGTTGACCAAGGAATTACCCGAGGAGTTCTGACCGGAGATTGTTAGGCTTTTGGGGTGGCGGCTAAGAAATGCGGCGTGCCACCGGCAAGGACCGCAGGTGCGTCGCGATCGCCGGACTGCGTGGCAGCAGCGCGGGCTCAATCTCGCGCCCGTGTCCAGCACTACGTCGACAGCATCTCGCGACGCCGCCGGGTGCTCAACGTCAACGCCTGGATCGCCGTGATCGTAAGCGTGGCCTTCGAGATTGTCGGGTTTCTGACCGGGCCCGAATGGTGGCGCACCGGACTCATCAGTATCGCCGCTGCCGCGATCTTCGCGATTGTCCCGTTACTCCATCGCTTCGGGGAACTCGTTGCGCCGCTGACATTTCTGTGCACCGCATATGTATCGATTTTTACCATCTGCTGGATCCTGGGCACCGGCACGGGTTTGCAGTTCTTCTTCTTGGTTGCGGCCTGTCTAGTGGTGCTGCAGCTCGGCATCGAACACATCGCCCTAGCGGCCGGCCTGGCGGCTGCCGCCGCCGGGCTGGTGATCGCGCTTGAGTTCCTCGTCCCGCGCGACACCGGAATTCAGCCGCCCGGGGCTCAGTCACTCGGCTTCGTCATCACCACCGTTTCAGCGTGCGTGATGGTGGTGGTGTCTATGTGGTACGCGCTTCGTGATACCGCGCGAGCGGAAGCGGCCATGGAGATGGAACATGAACGGTCGGAAACCCTGCTGGCGAACATGCTGCCCGCAAGTATCGCGGCTCGGCTCAAAGATCCGGCGCGGGATGTCATCGCCGACAAATACGACGACGCCTCGGTCTTGTTCGCCGACATCGCCGGTTTCACCGAGCGAGCCAGCGATGTCCCGCCGGATAAGTTGATCCGATTCCTGGATCGGCTGTACAGCGACTTCGACGAACTGGTTGACAAACACGGGCTGGAGAAGATCAAGGTCAGCGGTGACTCGTACATGGTTGTCAGTGGCGTACCGTGGCCGCGACGAGACCACGTCGAGGCGCTGGCAGACCTGGCGCTGGACATGGGCGACGTCGCGTCCAGACTGACCGATCGTGATGGTAGCCCGGTTCCGCTGCGTATCGGCCTCGCCAGCGGTCCGGTGGTCGCCGGTGTCGTGGGGTCCCGCCGGTTCTTTTACGACGTGTGGGGCGACGCGGTCAATGTCGCATCTCGGATGGAGTCCACTGATACCGAAGGACGCATCCAAGTGCCCGAGGCGGTTTACCAGCGGTTGAAAGATGACTTCGTGCTTGAGAAGCGCGGCGACGTCGAGGTTAAAGGCAAAGGCGTGATGCGAACCTGGTATCTCGTCGGCCGTAAGCCAGCTACCGGTTTGGACGGCGCTCATGCTGTGGCGTCTCAGACCGCAAAAGTCTGAGACCTACCGCTCACTCCGGGACGAATCGTTCTGTCCGGAGGCGTTCGAGGGCGCGGCCGTCCGTGAGTTCGGCGCGGTTCTCCGGGTGCTTCCAGTAATGGCGAATCATCCAGTACAGCGCGGCGCCGCTGGGCGCAAAGCCGCCGGTGTTCTTGAGAACGCGGCGCTTTCCGTCTTTCATCACGAAGACGGTGGGATGGCGAGCTTGCTTATCCGCGTATTCGTCGATGATGTCGACGACATCGACCCAGGACCCATCTTGGGTCAGCACAAGGTTGACCAGTTCGAATCCGGACGGACCAAGCCTCACATAGCCTGCCGTGCGGCGACGGGCGAAGGCGATCAGGCCCCCGCCAGAGATGGCCACCGCGAGAGCGACGAGGATTGGACTGCCGACTCGCCCGAAGTGCCCCGACGGTAGGTCGACAACACCGCGGGGCAGATTAATGAGGTACAACGTGCCGATAGCCACTATGGCGATCAGCATGACGAAGCCCAGCCCAATAAGTATCCGATCGGGATGCAGCGTAGTTCCCCGCGAATCGCTTGTTGCACGCAACGGCGACGTGGAGAAACTGACCCGAACTCCGAGTGCTGCTAGGCACGCGGGAACGATCACGCCACCGAGAACCATGACGGCGGTCAAGACCTGGCCATGCTGAAGCTTCTGGATGCCCAGCACCGCGGTAGCTATTGCGATGACTCCAAAGAGAACCGCTCCGAGCATCAACGTGACGCGTTTGTCGCGCCAATGCGGTGGTTGGGGTAGCTGGGTCATGAGCAGAACGCCTCGCCGACTTTATGACCGAGCGACTCCATCCATTTGCCAGCGTAATAAGCCCCGGCAACGGCTCCCGCTGGACCGGTGACGACATCGATGCCGGGAAAAGCACCACCGAACGCGCCACCCGCTACGCCACCTGCATAATCCCCTGCGACGCCGAATGTTCCGGCAATACCTGCTACACACGCATCGTGCAATGTCGGCGCTGAGCCCACCCCATAGATGGTGGTGAGTACGCCCAGCGCTGGTCCCGCATACCGCGCACCCTTGCCGATATTCTCAACGGCATCCATCGACAATCCCGGGATCCGCCCGCCGCGCTCGGCATAATCCTCTAATCCGGTCAGCGCGCCGCCAACGACCTTGGGAGCTGGTCCGGTGAAGAACGGGTTGTTCGGCGGTAAGACGCCGTGGCGACCGTCGGGCAGCGTAAAGGCGGCGGTGCGCTGACCGTCGGGCGTCATTGACCCGACGAACTGTGTTCCATCGGCCCAGCTGATGATTGTCTGAGTCGAGCCATTGGGTGTCTTGGTGGAGCTGGTTTTCGAAATCCAGTTGCCGTTGGCGTCCCAGTGTTCGTCAGTCGTCATTTCTGGGACACCGTGCGCGTAGTCGTAGTGGTATTCGGTCATGACATGTTTGCTGCCGTCCTGCATGGTGAGCGTTTTGACGTAATGGCCCTCCTTGTCGTAGCCCTGAGTGGTGTCCCGAACGGTCACGGCCATGTCCTCGCCGCGCACCAGTGACTGTTGGTACAGGCCGGGGCCGGTTGCCGGATTGGGAACCTCGTCCTGCGGACGGTGACCACCGGGCGTCATCATTCCAGCCATCCCAGTCGGAACGACGAATCCGAACCGTTGAGCTACTGCCGTGACATTTGATGCCGTGGTTTCGTCGGCGCTGCCGACGGCCGTAAGTAACGTGTTGACGGCGCCCTGCTCGGTTACCACCCGCGCGTTCAGTGTCGTCATTTGCTCAGCGGTCAGCGCCGCGGGTTTGATCAAGACGACCCATTGGTCGGTGATATGCAGGTCAGGATCCCGATCAATCTCATCCGCCTTACTCAGCAACGCGGCACGGGCGCTACCAATCGGGCCGGCACCATCCGCTAGCGCTTTGCCGATCGCAGCGGCATAGTCCGAAAAGCCTTGAGCCTGCTTGTGGCCACGGTCGAACATCTGCGACGCCGCATCATGTGCCGAACCGGACCAAGCCTTGGTTTCGGGCATGATCTTGAGATTGTTGTTGATCCGATCGACCGCCTCCTCCACCGAGTGGCCAGCCGTACCCACGGCAGGACCGGTGGAAGACAGTGAACTGGGGTTCCAGCGTTCAAGCCGTGGACGCGACGGGAGCATCGATCAGGCGAAGAGCTTATTGAAATTGCCCGCCAAGGCGCCGTCGGTGACTTCGTAGCGATCGCCTGCCCCACGCACTGCCACGCCCATGGCACTCACGGCCTCGGCAATCTTGTTGGCGGCTTCAGTCACATGACCGCCGACTAGCTGCGCCGCCCACTGCGTCGTGGAGCCGTCGAGCTGATCTGCCGCGGCAGACGCCTTGTGGCCGACATCGGCAGACTTGATGAGTTCTGACGCAGTGCTTACCTCACCGGCAAATGCGCGCAATACCTCCGGATCGACCAGCATCCCTACCCCTGCCTCGGATTGACTTTCTCTCTCAAGCGTCCGCCTGATACTAACCGCGGTTCGAGGTCGGCTCTGCCGCGAATTTCCGTCGTTCGGAGCTACCCAACGAGCCGGCGTCTGACGCCCGGCAAACTCAGCACTGGAATGGCGGCCATGTGGGAGAATCCGCACATGCAACCCACCGCTGTCCCAAACTTGTTGCCGCATTTGTGGAAGTCCACTTTGGTCTCGGGCATTCTGGCACTGTCCCTTGGCATTTTGACCTTGGTCTGGCCAGGTATCAGCATCCTGGTCGCGGCCATTGTGTTCGGCGCCTACCTGCTGGTGACCGGGATTGCGCAGGTGATCTTCGCGTTCAGCCTGCACGTCTCGGCCGGCGGACGGGTGCTGCTATTTATCAGCGGGGCAGCCTCGCTGATCCTGGCACTGCTGTGCTTCCGTAGCCTTGCGAATTCGATTCTGCTGCTGGCTATCTGGATCGGTATCGGTTTCATCTTCCGTGGTGTGGCCACCGCGATCTCCGCGATCAGCGACCCGGCCCTTCCGGGCCGCGGCTGGCAGATTTTCCTTGGTGTGATCAGCCTGCTCGCCGGGATCGTGCTGATTGCATCTCCGTTCGAATCCATCGGTGTGCTGGCCATTGTCGTCGGCATCTGGCTGATCGTTATCGGAGTGTTCGAGATCGTCTCGTCGTTCGGTATCCGCAGCGCATCCAAAGCGCTCAACCGCGGAATTGGCCAACCCATATCCAGCGAGCCTCCCGGAGCGATCTGACGGGTACGACCGTGACCTTCACGACATCGTGGTGGATCATCACGGGCACAGCTACTACACTGCGTCGTAGTTGGGCGTAGCAATACGCGCTCCGCAGTTTGGGGAGATGTGAGATGGACGTCGTCGACGTATCGCGGTGGCAGTTCGGGATCACCACCGTCTACCACTTCATATTCGTGCCACTCACGATCGGTCTGGCACCGCTGGTCGCTGTCATGCAGACGGTATGGGTGTTCACCGACAACGTCGCCTGGTATCGGCTCACCAAGTTCTTCGGCAAGTTGTTTTTGATCAACTTCGCCCTCGGCGTGGCAACCGGGATCGTGCAGGAATTCCAGTTCGGGATGAATTGGAGTGAGTATTCCCGGTTCGTCGGCGACGTCTTCGGCGCGCCATTGGCCATGGAAGGCCTGGCCGCATTCTTCTTTGAGTCCACCTTCATCGGGTTGTGGATCTTCGGTTGGAGCAGGCTACCCAGGCTGGTGCACCTGGCATGCATCTGGATTGTTGCGATCTCGGTCAACGTATCCGCGTTCTTCATCATTGCGGCCAACTCGTTCATGCAGCACCCGGTCGGCGCGCACTACAACCCGGAAACCAAACGTGCCGAACTGGACAGCATTATGGCCCTCTTCACGAATAACACTGCCCAGGCCGCGGTCTCACATGCCGTCACCGGCGCGTTGCTGACCGGCGGAACATTCGTCGCAGCGGTATGCGCGTGGTGGATGGTGCGCTCGCACAACGGAACCGCCAGCGACGATGCGCGCACCATGTACCGCCCAGCGACGATTATGGGATGCTGGGTCGCGCTTGCGGCGGCAGTCGGGTTGTTCTTCACCGGTGACGCGCAGGGCAAGTTGATGTTCGCCCAGCAGCCGATGAAAATGGCGTCGGCAGAATCACTGTGCGACACCGCCACCGACCCCGACTTCTCTATCCTGACCGTCGGCCGGCAGAACAACTGCGATGCGCTGACCCGCGTCATCGAGGTGCCCTATGTTCTGCCGTTTTTGGCCGAGGGCCGATTCAACGACGTGACGCTGCACGGCGTACGCGATATCCAGCGCGACTACCAAGACCGGTTCGGCGCAGGCGACTACCGACCCAACCTGTTCGTCACCTACTGGTCCTTCCGCGCGATGATCGGATTCCTGGCGATCCCGCTGCTGTTCGCACTCACCGCCTTGTGGCTGACTCGCCGCGGCCGGATTCCCGATCAGCGGTGGTTCTCGTGGCTAGCGTTATTGACCATTCCCGCACCGTTTTTGGCCAACAGCGCCGGTTGGGTATTCACCGAGATGGGCCGCCAGCCCTGGATCGTCGTGCCTAACCCCACCGGCGACCAGCAGGTCCGCCTCACCGTCACCGAAGGCGTGTCAAACCATGCGCCGGGCATGGTCGTCACCTCACTGGTGACATTCACGCTGGTGTATGCGGTGCTGGCGGTGATCTGGTTCTTTTTGCTGAAGCGCTATGTCGTGGAAGGACCGCAGGAACACGACGCCGAACCGGCGCCACCGAGCCCACCCGACGCCGACGAGGTGGCACCGCTGTCGTTCGCTTACTAGAGAGGAGTTGACCTGTGGCACTTCACCAGCTGTGGTTCGGCTTGCTCGCGGCATTGTTCCTCGGATTCTTCATCCTCGAGGGTTTCGACTTCGGGGTTGGCATGCTCATGGAGCCCCTGGCCCGGCTGGGCAGCGGCGACCCGGAGATGAATCGGCGAACCGCACTCAACACCATTGGCCCGGTATGGGATGGCAACGAGGTGTGGCTGATTACTGCCGGCGGAGCGATGTTCGCCGCATTCCCCGGCTGGTACGCCACCGTATTCTCCACGCTCTACCTGCCGCTGCTGGCGATCCTCTTCGGCATGATCCTGCGTGCGGTAGCCATCGAGTGGCGCGGCAAGATCGACGACACGCAGTGGCGCGGCTGGGCTGACTTCGGGATCGCGGCCGGCTCCTGGCTGCCGGCAGTGCTGTGGGGCGTAGCGTTCGCGATTCTGGTCCGCGGCCTCCCGGTGGACGCCGACCACCATGTCCACCTGTCGATCACCGATGTGCTCAACACCTATACGGTGCTGGGCGGTTTGGCTATGGCGGGCCTGTTCTTGTTCTACGGCGCGCTGTTCATCGCGCTGAAAACATCGGGCTCGATCCGCGACGACGCGTTGCGGATCTCCGGGTGGCTGTCACTGCCGGTGACGGCACTGGTTGGCGGCTTCGGGATTTGGACGCAACTGGCTCACGGCAAAACCTGGACCTGGCTGGTTTTGGCCACCGCGGTTATCGCGCAGTTGGCAGCGGTGGTGTTGGTGGCCGGCCGCAAGCGCGAAGGTTGGGCGTTCTTCTGCGCCGGCCTGGTCGTCGCCGCGGTGGTGGTGTTGTTGTTCGGCGCGTTGTATCCGAACCTGGTGCCATCGACGCTGAACCCGCAATGGAGCGTGACGATCGAGAACGCGTCCTCCACCCCGTACACATTGAAGATCATGACGTGGGCGGCGGCGATCTTCGCACCGTTGGCCATGGTGTACCAAGGGTGGACGTATTGGGTTTTCCGTCAGCGTATTTCGGCTGATCGGATACCGCCGGCGATCGGTCTGGTGAGGCGAGCATCCTGAACGCGAGCAGTCGGGCACCGCTGGACCCGCGATTGTGGCGGAGGTCTGCCCCACTGCGTAGCTTCTTGGCGGCGACCGTGTGCTGCGGTGTAGTGATCTCCGCCTGCGCGATCGGCTCGGCGATCATGCTGGCGCACATTGTCGCTCGGGTAATCACCGATCCCGCCGGACGCAATCTCCTGCAGTGGGCGCCGGTGCTGTCGACCCTGTCGGCGTTGTGGGCGGTTCGGACTGTGACGCAATGGTTTCAGGCACGATTAGGCCAACGCGGGGCCAGCGCGGTGATCGCCGATCTCAGCGGTCAGGTACTCACGGCGGTGACGATGCGAGAACCCCGGCGACAAGCAGAACAGCATGACGCCGCCGCGGTAGTGGTCACGCGCGGACTGGACGGGTTGCGCCCGTACCTCACCGCATACCTGCCCGCGTTGCTGCTGGCGGCGATCCTGACCCCCGCCAGCGTGATCGTGCTGGGTGCCTACGATCTCAAATCGGCGGTGATAGTGCTGATCACCCTGCCGCTCATTCCGGTCTTCATGGTGTTGATCGGCATGGCGACCGCCGACCGCTCGGCAGCGGCACTCGCCGCGATGACCACGCTGCAGGCCCGGCTGCTGGATTTGATCGCCGGGATTCCCACCCTGCGTGCTCTCGGGCGTGCCAGCGGCCCCGAGCATCGCATCGCCGAACTCGGCGCAGCTCACCGGCGTTCGGCAATGGCGACGCTGCGGATCGCCTTCCTCTCCGCGTTGGTGCTTGAGCTGCTGGCCATGCTGGGTGTCGCCGTCGTCGCGGTCAGCATCGGTCTACGGCTGGTGTTCGGTGAAATCAGCCTCACCGCAGCGTTGACGGTCTTGCTACTGGTTCCCGACGCGTACTGGCCGCTGCGGCGCATTGGCGTGGAGTTCCACGCCGCCCAGGACGGTCGCACCGCGGCGGACAAGGCGTTCGCGTTGATCGAGGGCTCAGCGGGCGCGGTGCGCGGATCGCGCACGGTGACCGCCCGCGGCGCGACGATCAGGATCGAGGAGCTCAGTGTTGCGGGCCGTGACGGCTGGTCACCGCGTGAACTCAGCGCCGTGCTCGAGCCCGGTCAGGTGACCGTGCTCACCGGGGCCAACGGGGTCGGCAAAAGTACCACCTTGCAGGTGATCGCGGGTATCACCATGCCCACGTCGGGCCGGGTCACCGTGGTCGGTATCGACGTCACCGACTTGGACCCGTCGGCGTGGTGGCGTGAAGTGTCCTGGCTGGCACAGCGGCCGGTAATAGTGCCTGGCACCATCGCCGACAACCTGGTTCTGTTCGGCCAACTGCCCGATGGTGAAAGCGCCTGCGCCGCATCTGGATTTGATGCGGTGCTGGCGGACCTGCCGGACGGACCGCGCACCGTGATCGGCCGTGGCGGTGTCGGCCTGTCGGTGGGTCAGCGGCAGCGCCTCGGCCTGGCTCGCGCGCTCGGTTCGGCGGCGCCGGTGCTGCTGCTCGACGAGCCCACCGCCCACCTCGACGCGGAAACCGAAGCCGGGGTGTTACAGGCGATCATCGAACGAGCCCGCGCCGGTGCGACCGTGGTGGTTGTCGGACATCGTCAGCAAGTCGTCGGGATCGGCGATCAAGTCGTCGAGGTCTGTGCGGAGGATCATGCCCACGTCTGATCCTTTGCCGACCGCGCTGCGGTTACTACGCCCGCGCCTGCCGCGACTGCTGCTGGCCATCACACTCGGCGCGCTCTCGTTGACCAGCGGGTTGGCGCTGGCCGGAGTATCGGCCTGGCTGATTACCCGTGCGTGGCAGATGCCGCCGGTGCTGGATCTATCGGTCGCCGTGGTGGCGGTACGGACATTCGCGATTTCCCGTGGGGTACTGCACTATTGCGAGCGGCTGGCCAGCCATGACACCGCACTGTGCGCTGCGGGAGCCGCCCGCACCGAGATCTATCATCGCCTGGCGCACGGACCGGCCGAAATCGCGGCCCGGCTGCACAGCGGCGAACTAGTTGCCCGGGTTGGCACTGATGTCGACCAGTTGGCCGACGCGCTGGTCCGCGCCGTGTTGCCCATCAGCGTTGCGGCGGTACTGGCCGTGGCGGCGACGGCCGTCGTCGCGGTCATCTCCGTACCGGCCGCAGTGATCATGGCGCTCTGCCTGCTAGCTGTTGGTGTCGTCGCGCCCTGGCTGGCCGCGCGCGCGGCAACTGCCCAGGAAGTCCTGGCGCAGCAGCATCACTCGGACCGAAACGTCTCGGCGATGCTGGCGCTGGACCACGGGTCTGAGCTACGCGTCGGCGGCACTCTGCCCGGCGTTATCACTGAGTCTCAGCAGCGCCAGTGTAATTGGGGCGCCGCCATCGACTCCGTTGCAAAACCGGCCGCGGTCGCCGAGGCGATGCCGACCGCCGCGATCGGAGTCAGCGTGCTGGGCGCCGCGGTGGCGGGCATCGCCATGGCCGGTACCGTCGCTCCGACGACACTGGCGATTTTGATGTTGTTGCCACTGTCGGCCTTCGAGGCCACGCTGGCGCTACCGGCCGCCGCCGTCCAATTGACGCGGTCACGGCTGGCCGCGCGACGCCTGCTCGACCTGCTTCCCGCAGCGCCGCCGCCTAACCGGACCACCCGGGTCACGCCACCGGCTTGGACAGCGGGCCGACTCCGTGCGGTGGATGTGCGTAGTGGTCATCCCGGGTCGCGCGCGCTGCACCCCTGGACCATTGATCTGGCCCCAGGCGCCAGGCTGGCCGTCACCGGTGCCAGCGGCTCGGGCAAAACCACACTGCTGATGACGCTTGCCGGGTTGCTCCCCCCGTTGCACGGGGACGTCACTCTCGACGGCGTGTGCCTCGACAGCATTGCTGAGCCTGAATTACGCTCTGCTATCGGCTTTTTCGCCGAAGATGCGCATATCTTCGCGACCACTGTGCGGGACAACTTGTTGGTAGCACGAGGCGACTGCCGAGATGACGAGCTGGCCGCGATCCTGCGGCGGGTCGGCCTCGACGGGTGGGCGACCGGCCTCCCCGATGGTTTGGGGACGGTGTTGGAGGGCGGAGCGCAGGCGCTGTCGGCGGGCCAACGCAGGCGACTGTTGCTGGCCCGGGCGATGATCTCGCCGGCGCGAATCGTACTGCTCGATGAACCGACCGAACATCTCGATGCCGCTGACGCCGAACCGCTTCTGCGTGCTCTCCTCGACCCGGCCAGTGGGGTCATCGACGAACAACGATCCGTCGTGGTGGCCACCCACCAGTTGCCCCATTCCATCCACTGTGCCGAACTAGCCATAGGTGATGGCAGGTACCCTGGCTGACAGTCGTCCACGCCGCCCGATCCGGAGAGCGAGCCATGACCGAATTCCCCGACGGACCGTCGGAGAAGCCCGGAACGCCTGAGAAGAGTACGGAAACCGGAACGCCGTACCAGCAGTATCCGTACCAATATCCATATCCGCCCGGCGACTATCTGACGCCACGCCAAACGTATTTCGGTTATCCGACGCCCCCTGTTGCGCCACGGAACGGACTCGGCGTTGTCGCGCTGGTGGTGGCCATTGTTGGACTGGCGATGGTGTGGTCGGTCTTCGGCGGCGTCATCCTCGGAATCGCTGCCGTGGCGGTCGGATTTTTCGGATGGTCGCGGGCCAAACGCGGCCGCGCCAACAATGGCGGAGTCGCCATCGCCGGTATCGCACTGGGCATCGTGGCGATCGTCGTCGGCTTGGCCTTCATTCCGATCTGGTTTGCGCTTTGGAAAGACGTCGGCGGTGACACCTACTTTGACTGCCTGGAGAACGCCGGCTCGAACCGAACCCGCCAACAGCAGTGCGCGGATCAGTTCCGGGAAAAGGTCCAGAACCGCATCAGCGGCACGCTGACAACTCCCCCGCCCACGCCGTAGGCGCCAGTTCAAAGCCGCCGTCGTCGCGGGATGAACTCCAGCGACATCAGCACGTAGAGCAGCGGAACCACCTGGGTCAATCTCACCAGCGCATACCGCCGGTCACCCAGCGAACGGAACTTGCGCAGATAGCGGTACAGCGATTCGAGCGCGATCAGCGGGTCGCCAAGGTGAATCAGCCGGTAGAAAATGCTCTGCGTCCGTGAGCGCTGCTTTTCGTCGAAGATCTCCGGGAACGCAGCGAATGCCAACGATAGCCGTTGTGCCCCAGCCTCTTTAGCAGCGTTAACCATGTCGACACTGAGCCGCTCGTCGATTCCGTTGGGCGACCCGCGTCGGCGCCACGGCACGTCGAGAGACAGATCGCTTCCACCGCCGGCAACCGCGTAGCGGTGGAAGCCCTGTACTCGTCCCGCGGCGTCCCTGGCCACGATCAATTGCACCCCTGGGTAGCGGCCTTCCAACGCGCCGTCGAGCGCCATCGAAAATCCGCGTTCGGTGTGGGCGCCGCTGGGCGACGCTTTCAGCACTTCGGTCAGTTCGGCAAGTTGCTGCGGGTCGAGGTTCTGTTCGCACAGGATCTCGGTGGTGATACCGCAATTGTGGGTGCGCTTGACGGCCTGACGTAGATTGCGGAACTTACGGCCGACCATTTCGAAGTCGCGCACGTCGATAACGACATCTCGACCGATCGGCACCGCCCGCAACGGCTGTCCCAGCGCGGCTGCGTCGCTCCACAGCTCGAGTTTTCGCTCGCTGCAACACAACACCACAATCCGCCAACCGCGGGTGTGGCACATACCCGCGAAATCGGCGACCAGTTGCGGAAATTGCGCTTCGTCGCCGATCGGGTCACCGCTGACGACGGCATACCCGATGCGGGTGCAGTATGCCAGGGCCGCCCTACCGTCGGAACTGAAGTGGTAACACTTGCCCACCTGCATGGCGAACGGTGCCAGCGGATCCCCGGCGGTTGCTTGGATCAACGCCCACACCTTGGGCAGATCCGCCGGTTGCGGGCGCGCCGCTGTTGGCCACATCAGCGCCAGCCCCGTCCCGGCGACCAGTAGATGGCCCAGCAGATCGAAGGACAGCACGTGCGCGGCGATGCCGGCGAACAACATGAAGACCGCAACCGCCGCGTGCTTGGCCGTCACCGGACGACCCAGGAAGATGCCACGGGCGATCAGCGCGACCGCGGCCAGCACCGTCAGCGACCATGCCAACCGGCCCGCGGGCTCCCAGTCGGCCTGCAAGTGTTCGCGGACAACGATCGCGATCAGCCAGCACGTCGCGCCGAGCAGGGCAAATGCGCCAATCCAGCGCGCCGCGGGCGAATCGACGTGAACGACGACCCGCTCGCCTGCGCGGACGCTGGGCGCGACGCCGACCGACGACTGGTTCACACGCTCCTCCGGTTGCTCTACGTGGCCATTCCGGTCTAGGTGTAATACCCAGAACGCTACGCCTCGACCCTGATTGCTGTACTGGTGTGGCGCGCGTCGCAATCAGATCGTTGCCGTATGCCGCCGCTCGGTCGTTATCCCCGTGAACTGGGAAAATATTTGACGACGCCTTCCTGCACCACCGTGGCTACTGGCTGTCCGGAACGATCGAAGAAATAGCCGGTGCCCAACCCACGCGAATCCGTCGCCACCGGCGACGACGTGGAGTACAGCACCCAGTCGTCGAAATTGACCTGGCGGTGAAACCACACCGAGTGATTGACGGTGGCGGCAAAAATGCGGTCGAATCCCCACGACAGCCCATGGGTGGTGATGATCGAGTCCAGCACCGTGGTGTCCGAGCAGTACAGCATCGTCGCGGTGTGCAGCGTGGGGTCGTCGGGCAGCTTCCCGTCGGCTTTCACCCAGACACGGTTGTAGTCGAGCCGCTCTCCCTTGTCGCGCATCACCCAGGATGGGTCGTTGGTGTAGCGCCACTCGATCGGCTGCAGTGCGTTGACGAACAACGGAACTTTGTCCTCGTAGCCGCGCAGCTGCTCTTTGACCGGTGTCAAAGCATCCGGTTGGGCGACATCGGGCGGTTCGATGTTGTGCTCGAGGCCGCGTCCGCCGGACAGGTACGAGATCATTCCGGTCGCCAGCAATGTGCCGTTCTGCGTCACATCGATGCGGCGGTTGGCGAAGCGGCGTTCGTCGCGCAACCGCAACACCCGGAATTCGATGTCCTTGTCGATGTCGCCGCCGTTGACGAAGTGAACGGAGAACGCGTTGGCCGGCAGGTCGCGGGTCAGTGTGCGACTGGCCGCCACGAACGATTGCGCCATGAGCTGGCCGCCGAAGGTTCGAGGCGGATTCTTGCTCGCGTGCGATCCGATGAAGACGTCGTCGGCCACGCAGTGAAGATCCAGTATCGCCATCAACTCGTCGAAGTCGGACACGTTCTAGACGTCGTCCTCGCCGATGCGGTGCACGTGGATCAAGTTGGTGGAGCCGACGGTGCCGGGCGGGGCGCCCGCGACGATGACGACGAGATCACCGCGTTTGTAGCGGCCAAGATCGAGCAACGCTTTGTCGACTAAACGGATCATCGCGTCGGTGGACTGCATCGTCGGAACGATGAAAGTCTCGGTGCCCCATGTCATCGCAAGTTGGCTGCGCACCTCGGGCAGTGGCGTGAAGGCCAGCAGCGGCAGTGGGGTGTGCAATCGGGCCAGCCGCCGCACAGTATCCCCGGACTGGGTGAATGCGACAAGGGCTTTGGCGTCGAGCCGCTCGCCGATGTCGCGCGCGGCGTAGGAGATCACGCCGCGTTTGGTGCGGGGCACGTGCGTCAGCGGCGGTGCGGCTGTCGAATTCTCTTCGACGGCGCAGACAATCCGTGCCATCGTCTGCACTGCGGCGAGCGGGTGCTTGCCGACGGCGGTTTCTCCGGACAGCATCAGCGCGTCCGCGCCGTCCAGCACTGCGTTGGCGACGTCGGACGCCTCGGCGCGAGTCGGGCGGGAGTTCTCGATCATCGAGTCGAGCATCTGGGTGGCGACGATGACGGGTTTCGCGTTCTCCCGGGCCATTTGGATGGCCCGCTTCTGCACCAGCGGGACTTCTTCGAGTGGCAGCTCTACGCCTAAGTCACCTCGGGCCACCATCACGGCATCGAAGGCCAGTACCACCGCTTCCAGATTGTCGATGGCTTCTGGCTTCTCGAGTTTGGCGATCACCGGTACCCGGCGCCCGACGCGGTCCATCACCTCATGCACCAACTCGACATCGGACGGCGACCGCACGAACGACAGCGCCACCATGTCGACACCCAGGTCCAGTGCGAACTCCAGATCCTCAATGTCCTTCTCCGACAAGGCAGGAGCCGACACGTTCATCCCGGGCAGCGACATTCCCTTGTTGTTACTGACCGGCCCACCTTCGGTGACGGTGCAGACCACGTCGTCGCCGTCGATGTCTTCGACCACCAAGCCGACCTTGCCGTCGTCGATCAGAACCCGGTCACCGGGGAGTGCATCTTGGGCCAACTGTTTGTAGGCCGTTGACACTCGATCGTGGCTGCCCGGGCAATCAGCGACGGTGATCCGCACCGTTTCGCCGTTCGCCCAGTAAGTCGGGCCGTCTGCGAACCGGCCCAATCGGATCTTCGGGCCCTGTAGGTCAGCCAGCAGCCCGACAGCGCGACCGGTGGCGTCCGAAGCCGCGCGAACGCGTTCGTAAGCGGCCTTGTGATCGCTGTAGTCGCCGTGGCTGAAGTTCATTCGGGCGACGTCCATTCCAGCCTCGACCAGCGCTCTGACCGACTCGTCGGTGTTGCTGGCCGGGCCGAGAGTACAGACAATCTTGCCGCGCCGCGTCACGACGACACAGCATAGTCGCGGTGGCCGACCTACCCGGTAACGAGCATCGGAACCAGCGGGAAACCAGGCAGGTTGCGCAGCACGGACCACGCGATTGTGGCGATCGCAACAGTGACGATCGCAGGCAACGGCAGGACCGCTTTGTGGCGGTGGCGGCGCAGCAGGATCCACGCCGCCAGCAGCGGAAGGCCGATGAGCACAAACATGTTGTCGGCGACTGCGGCGACGAGATCGCCGTGCAGTACGTCGTGCGTCACGCGAAGCCCCCCGCACAACGGGCAGTTCCAGCCGGTGAGCAGCCGGAACGGGCAGGCGGGGTAGATCGAATTCTGCTGATGGGGGTCCACCAGGCCGACGTATGCGACGGCGCCAATCAGCAGCGCCCCAGAACCGATTACACCTCGGCTAGGGTCCATCGCGCAGTGGCCGGCCCTGCGGGTCGCGCACCTTGTCGGTGAGTATCAACACGGCGTCGACGATGCCCCAGATGACGGCGCCAACCGTGAAGGTCACCAGGCCCACAATCATCTGCGCGATGCCCAGCCCGGTCTGACCCAGGTAGATGCGGCCGACACCAACGATGCCGACCAGTCCGAGCAGTTGCAGAAGGCCGGCCACGACCTTCGATTTGTCCGACAGCGGCTCGCCGGTCACGGGGTGCCGACCGTAGGGCGCCGCCGGGTCGGCAACGTTGCCCGGCGGATACGGCTGCGGTGGCGGCGGCGAATACGGCGGATAGCCCGGTTGCTGCGGACGCGATTCACCAGAAGAGTCGGTCACGTCCTTCAGCATGCCAGTTCCGCTGGCGATCGCGGGTCGTTACCTTGTCGACCTGCGCCTTAGCCTGCTCAGCCGTGACCTCCACCCCGTTGAGGCGGGACTGATCGGTGCAGCCACATCCGGCGCCGATTCTTCGGCGTCGTCTTCGGCGGCGGGTGGTTCGCTTTCGCCGGCGATGACGTCGGCTGGTTCGGGCTCTTCCTCAGCCTCTTCGGGCTCGACTTCCTCAACCTCAGACTCGGGCGCCTCGACCTCCGCTTCTGATTCCTCGGCCTCCTCCGCTTCACCCTCGGGCTCGGGCTCCTCGGCTACGTCTTCTGCCTCTGGCGGCTCAGCTTCAGCGTCAGCTTTCTCACCTTCAGCCTCAGGCTCGGCTTCGGCCTCAGCCTCCGGTTCCGCTTCCTCGGCTTCCTCCGCTTCACCCTCGGGCTCGGGCTCCTCGGCTACGTCTTCTGCCTCTGGCGGCTCAGCTTCAGCGTCAGCTTCCTCACCTTCAGCCTCAGGCTCGGCTTCGGCCTCAGCCTCCGGTTCCGCTTCCTCGGCTTCCTCCGCTTCACCCTCGGGCTCGGGCTCCTCGGCTACGTCTTCTGCCTCTGGCGGCTCAGCTTCAGCGTCAGCTTCCTCACCTTCAGCCTCAGGCTCGGCTTCGGCCTCAGCCTCCGGTTCCGCTTCCTCGGCCTCCTCCGCTTCACCCTCGGGCTCGGGCTCCTCGGCTACGTCTTCTGCCTCTGGCGGCTCAGCGTCAGCCTCAGGCTCGGCGTCCGCCCCTACCTCGGCCACGGCCGCATCGGCTTCAGCTTCTTCGGCCGCTGCCGCGACCGCCTCCGATTCGTCATCGGCAGCCTGCGTCGCCGCCGTATCGAGCTCCTCGGGCTCGACCGCTTCGGCTTCCGCCGCTGTCGCCGGTTCTCCGGAATCAACCGACTCCGCAGTACCCGCGCCCGCGGCGGCGGATGCCACAGGTGCAAGCTCCGCAGCCCGCCCCGACTCCGGTTTCTCGCCAGCCGTCGCGGCGGGCGCCCCCAGATCCTCGCGGCCCTTGGGAGCCAGAATGAGATAGACCACGGCACCGATGAAGACGAACGTCGCTGTGAAGGAGTTGACTCGGATCCCGGCGATGTGGGTCGCAGCGTCGTCGCGTAGCAGCTCGACACAGAATCTTCCGAAGCAATACCCGGCGACGTATAGCGCAAACAGTCGGCCATGCCCGATTCTGAATCGTCGATCGAGATAAATCAGCGCGACGAATACCAGGACGTTCCAGAGTAATTCGTAGAGAAACGTCGGGTGCACGACGACGCACAATTCGCCGGTCGATACGCCGTCAAGTGGTTGTTGGCCGCTACATCCGTACGGGCCGCGGCTGAAGATCTCTAAGCCCCACGGCAACGTGGTTTCCCGGCCGTAGAGCTCCTGGTTGAAGTAATTTCCGAGCCGACCGATCGCCTGCGCCAACACAATTCCGGGCGCGACCGCATCAGCAAAGGCGGGAAGTGGGATACCGCGATGTCGGCAGCCTATCCACGCACCGACCCCGCCCAGGGCCACCGCGCCCCAAATGCCCAACCCGCCATCCCAAATGCGCAACGTCGCGAGCGGACCTAAGCCGAACTCACCGAAATACGTCCGCCAATCGGTGGCCACATGATAGAGCCGGCCGCCGATCAGCCCGAAAGGCACGGCCCACAGCGCGATGTCGTAGATGACCCCGCGCTCCCCGCCCCGAGCAACCCACCGGCGATCACCGATCACCAGCGCGGCCACGATGCCGATGATGATGAACACCGCGTAGGCCCGGATCGGGACGGGTCCCAGATACCACACTCCTCGTGGCGGACTGGGAAAATAGGCAAGAACGGTTGTCGTCATTATGTGGAAATCCTTTGGCGCACACCCACAGCAAGCTCTTCGGTCAGTGCGCGGAGCGCGGTGACGCCGTCGGCCAGCGCTGACACCAGCGCCGACCCGACGATGACCCCGTCAGCGTATCCGGCGATTTCCGCCGCCTGCTCAGCCGACCGCACACCCAGGCCGACGCCGACGGGTATATCGGAAACCGCTCGTACCCGGCGCACTAACTCGGGGGCGGCCTGCGACACCGCGTTACGCGCACCGGTGACACCCATGATCGATGCAGCGTAGACGAAGCCCCGTGATGCGTCGGCCGTCGCCGCCAAGCGCTGCGGCGTCGACGACGGCGCGACGAGGAAGATGCGATCCAACCGGTGCTCCTCGGAGGCAGCCAACCACTCGTCGGCCTCGTCGGGGATGAGGTCCGGCGTGATCAGGCCATGGCCGCCGGCCGCCGCGAGGTCCCGCGCGAACGCGTCAACCCCATAGCGCAGCACCGGGTTCCAATAGGTCATCACGACCGCGCGGCCACCGGCCGCGCTGATGGCCTCAACAGCGGCCAAGGTGTCTCGCACGCGAACACCGCCACGAAGCGCGACCTCGGAAGCCGTCGCGATCGTCGGCCCGTCCATTCCGGGATCCGAATACGGAACGCCGACTTCGACCAAGTCGCACCCTGATTCGACCAACGCGGTCATCGCGCTGATTGACGCGGGAACGTCGGGGTATCCCGTGGGCAGATAACCGATCAGCGCTGCCCGGTTGTCTCGACGGCATGAACTGAACAGCTCGGCGAGTCGGCTTGCTTCGCTCTGCTCGACAATCACGAACGGCCCTCATCCGATGAACCGGTAAGCAGGCCGAACCACTTCGCTGCGGTTTCAACGTCTTTGTCACCGCGGCCAGACAAATTCACCACGATGACCGCTCCCCTGCCCATCTCGACGCCCAACTTGAGCGCGCCTGCCACGGCGTGCGCAGATTCGATGGCAGGGATGATGCCCTCGGTCCGGCAGAGCAGACTGAACGCGTCCATTGCCTCGGTATCGGTGATCGGCCGGTACTCGGCGCGGCCGATTTCTTTAAGCCATGCGTGTTCTGGGCCGACGCCGGGATAGTCCAGTCCTGCTGAAATCGAGTGTGACTCAATGGTTTGACCGTCCTCGTCCTGCAACAGATAGGAGAACGACCCCTGGAACGCGCCCGGCGACCCGCCGGTGAACGTTGCGGCATGGCGCCCGGTTTCGACGCCGTCGCCGGCGGCTTCGAACCCGATCAGCCGAACACCGGGGTCGTCGAGGAACGCGTGGAAAATCCCGATGGCGTTGGATCCGCCTCCGACACACGCTGTCACGGCGTCGGGCAATCGCCCGGCCTGATCCTGGATCTGCACGCGCGTTTCGAGTCCGATGACCCGCTGGAAATCGCGCACCATGGTCGGAAACGGATGCGGTCCCGCGGCAGTGCCGAAGCAGTAGTAGGTGTTGTCGGCGTTGGTGACCCAATCTCGAAAAGCCTCGTTGATCGCATCTTTGAGAGTTTTCGAGCCGGATTCCACCGACACCACCTCGGCGCCCAGTAACCGCATGCGGGCTACGTTGAGCGCTTGGCGCGCCGTGTCGACCGCGCCCATATAGATGACGCACTCCAGACCGAGAAGCGCGCACGCCGTGGCGGTCGCCACCCCGTGCTGGCCGGCGCCGGTCTCGGCGATCACCCGGGTCTTACCCATTTGGCGGGCCAGCAAGGCCTGCCCAAGCACGTTATTGATTTTGTGAGAACCGGTGTGGTTCAGGTCTTCTCGCTTGAGGAATATCCGCGCACCGCCAGCGTGCTCGGACAGGCGTGCGGCTTCGTACAGCGGGGACGGCCGACCGGTGTAGTGCGCCTGCAACTTATCGAGGGCGTCCAGGAACCCCTGATCGGTACGGGCCTTGTCGTAGGCCGCGGTGACCTCCTCGATCACCGCCATCAACGCCTCGGCGACGAATCGGCCGCCGTACGCACCGAAATGCCCTCGCGAATCGGGGTCGTGGCTAGTCGGTTCGGCGATGGCCGCGCTGGAACGCGGGAGTTCCGGACCGGAAAAATCTGCCATCACTCAATGTCCATGCGGACTAGCTGATCTAGCGGGCCGGCTTCGGGCAAGAGGGATGCCTGCCCGCGGTGACCAGGTCGGCGACGGCGGCGCGGGGATCGCCGCTGGTGACCAGACCCTCGCCGACCAACACCGCGTCAGCACCGGCGCCGGCATAGGCCAGCAGATCGGCAGTGCCCCGCACGCCGGATTCGGCAATTCTGATCACGTCGGTCGGTAGCCCAGGAGCGATGCGGGCGAAGCAATCCCGGTCGACTTTGAGCGTCATCAGATCGCGGGCGTTCACCCCGATCACCCGGGCGCCGGCTTTGAGCGCGCGGTCGGCTTCTTCCTCGGTGTGGACCTCGACCAGCGCAGTCATGCCGAGCGACTCGGTGCGCTCCAACATTGACACCAACGCCGACTGTTCAAGCGCGGCAACGATGAGCAGCAGCATGTCTGCGCCATGGGCACGCGCCTCGTGAATCTGATAGGGCCCCACCACAAAGTCTTTACGCAACACCGGCACCGACACGGCCGCGCGCACCGCATCGAGATCAGCCAGCGAACCATGGAACCGGCGCTGCTCGGTCAGCACGCTGATAATTCGCGCGCCGCCGTCCTCGTAGGTGCGGGCCAGCTTGGCCGGGTCGGCGATCGACGCCAGTTGACCCGCCGACGGACTGGCACGTTTGACTTCGGCGATAACTGCGATTCCCGGCTCACGAAGCGCTGCCATCACATCCAGCGGCGCTGGCATCGCTTCGGCGGCGGCTTTGATCTCGGGCAGGCTCACGACGGCTTCGCGAGCGGCAACGTCGGCGCGGACTCCCTCGATGATGGAGTCGAGCACGGTTGCCGAACTCATACCTGTCGGTCCTTCCCCGCGGGCCCCGCAGATTTCGATGACGTTCACCGAAAGGGTAGCGGCCGTCAGCGCGCGGTCCGTCACCGACCCTCGGAGTCCGGGTCGTGTCGCGTCGGGTCACGGCCCTCGTCGAGCGCATCCCAGATCATCCGCTCCGACATGTCCCCGTCGTGCTGCTCTGCCTGCGCTCGTCGGACCGCTGGCGCGACATATTTCGTGGCACCCGTCGGGGCGGCCGACCGCATCAGCAATACCGCCGCGACCAGCGTGCATACCGCTGCCACCAGGGTTATCGCCGCACCGGTGTGATACCGCTGGCTTCCGACCAGCGTCAGTAGCGAAACGTGCGCGAGGTCAGCTGCTCGCACCGCCACGTCCCGCACCACCCACTGGCTGACAGCGAGATAACCGATCGCCAGGCTGGCTGCTGCCACCAATACCGCCAGCATGCGCAGCGGCCAGCCGCGCACGGCCACCGTGGCCACCGCTGTGACCAGTAGCAACACCGCCAACGGCAGCAGAGCCGTCGACCACGACCCGCCGGAGAGGGTAACGGCCTTGGGTTGTCCGAGCCCGTCGAACGACTCGACCGCGACCCACGGCAGCCGCGAGGCCGCCCACAACCCCGCTGCCGCAATCACCAGCAGCAGTTGGGCGATCCGGATCGCCAGCCGCCCCCGTCCAGGGTCAGCCATTGCGGCCGGTGTCCGGGGCGGAGAGCGTCTCCGCGGCGGCGATCGCGTTCAGCACCGCACGGGCCTTATTCGTCGCCTCGGTGTGCTCGTAGGGGCCGTTGGAGTCGGCCACCACTCCGCCGCCGGCCTGCACATAGGCGGTGCCGTCGCGCATCAGCGCGGTGCGGATCGCGATCGCGAAATCGGCGTTACCGGCGAAGTCGAGGTAGCCGATCACGCCGCCGTACAGGCCGCGCCGCGTCATCTCCACCTCTTCGATCAGCTCCATCGCGCGCACCTTCGGCGCGCCGGACAGCGTGCCCGCCGGGAAGCAGGCGGTCACCGCGTCCAGCGCGGTGCGGCCCTCGGCCAGCAGCCCGGTCACCGTGGAGACCAGGTGCATGACGTGGCTGTAGCGCTCGATGTGGCTGTAGTCCTCGACGCGCACGGTGCCGGGCACGCAGACCCGGCCGAGATCATTGCGACCCAGATCCACCAGCATCAGGTGCTCGGCGCGCTCCTTGTCGTCGTGGAGCAGTTCCTTCTCCAGCAGCTGGTCTTCTTCCTCGGTCTGCCCGCGCCACCGGGTCCCGGCGATCGGATGGGTTGTCGCCCACTGGTCCTGCACGGTGACTAACGCCTCCGGGCTGGATCCCACGACCGAAAATGCCGTTCCGCCAGCATCATTCGGCACATGCAGCAGGTACATATAGGGGCTGGGGTTGGATACCCGCAGCATTCGGTAGACATCCATCGGTGCGACATCGGTGTCCATCTCGAAGCGCTGCGACGGCACCACTTGAAACGCTTCGCCGCGCTCGATTTCCCCGACCAGACGCTCGACGATCCCGCCGTACTCCGCCACGGTGCGCTGGGCCCGGTGTCGCGGCTCGGGTCTGGTGAAGGTGGCGACGGTCGAGGGCAGCGGCTGACTCAGCGCCGCGGTCATCACGTCGAGCCGGGCGATCGCGTCGTCGTAAGCCCAGTCCACCCGCTCGTCGGTGCCGTTCCAGTTGACCGCGTTGGCGATCAGCGTGATGGTGCCCTCGTGGTGGTCGACGGCGGCCAGATCGGTGGCCAGCAGCAGCAGCATGTCGGGCAGCTGAAGGTCGTCGGTGGCCAATGCGGGCAGGCGTTCCAGCCGTCGCACCAGGTCGTAGGCGAAGAAGCCCACCATGCCGCCCGAGAGCGGCGGAAGTCCGGGCAGCGCCGCGGTGGCCAACAACTCGAGCGTGGCATCCAGAGCCGCTAGCGGATCACCACCGGTGGGCGCGTCCTGGGGCACGGTGCCCAGCCAGGCCGCTTCGCCATCGCGCACGGTCAACGCCGACGGCGCGCCGGCGCCGATGAACGACCACCGTGACCACGACCGGCCGTTCTCGGCCGATTCCAGCAGGAAGGTTCCCGGCCGGTTGTCGGCCAGTTTGCGGTAGGCCGACAGCGGCGTCTCGGCGTCGGCCAACACCTTGCGTGTCACGGGGACTACCCGGTGCTCGGCTGCGAGCGCGCGGAAGTCCTCGCGTGAGGTGGTGGCGAGGTCGGCATGCACCCCTACATCTTCCAAGCCATCTTCGGCGACACCGCGTCGACCCCCGGCGTAGCGTGACGGCCATGAAAACCGGTGACACCGTGACCGACTTCGAGCTTCCCGACCAGACCGGAGCACCGCGCACGTTGAGTGCCCTGCTTGCCGACGGGCCCGTCGTGCTGTTCTTCTATCCCGCAGCGATGACACCGGGCTGTACCCGCGAGGCGTGCCACTTCCGTGACGTGGCCGGTGAGTTCGCCGCCGTCGGCGCGCAACGGGTCGGCATCAGCACCGACGCGGTGGACAAGCAGGCCAAGTTCGCCGACGCGCACAGCTTCGACTACCCGTTGCTGTCGGATGCCGATGGCGCGGTTGCTGCCCAGTTCGGGGTCAAGCGCGGGCTGCTCGGCAAGCTGATGCCGGTGAAGCGCACGACGTTTGTCATCGACACCGATCGCAGAGTGCTCGACGTGATTGGCAGCGAGTTCAACTTCAATTCGCATGCCGACAAGGCGCTGGCGACGCTGCGGTCACGGTCGTCGGCATAGCCCGGATGCCGGCCTGACGAATATCTCGATTCCGCCGGTAGGGCGGTCAGCGCGGGAGCATCGTTGATGCCATGACGCAGCAATCGCTTCTGCGCGCCAACGACGGCCTGCCGCGCGGCGTGCAGGGTGCCGCAGATCCGCGTTTCGGAGCGGTGGTCCGGTTGTTCGCGCAGCTCTTCCCGGGCCGCCGCTTCGGCGGTGGCGCGCTGTCGGTGTATATCGACGGGCGGCCGGTCGTCGACGTGTGGACCGGGTGGTCCGACCGAGCCGGCGAGGTGCGCTGGACGGCCGACACCGGGTCGATGGTGTTCTCTGCGACCAAGGGAGTCGCCGCAACCGTCATCCACCGGCTGGTCGACCGCGGACTGCTGTCCTACGACGCGCCCGTCGCCGAGTACTGGCCGGAATTCGGCGCCAACGGCAAATCCGGCATCACCGTCCGCGACGTGCTGCGGCATCGCACCGGACTGTCACATCTCAACGGCGTCAGCAAAACCGAGTTAATGGATCACCACCTGATGGAGGAACGACTGGCCGCCGCGCCGGTCGATCATCTGCACGGGCTCCCCGCCTACCACGCGTTGACCTACGGCTGGCTGCTGTCGGGACTGGCCCGATCGGTGACCGGGCTGGGAATGCGCGAACTTTTTCGCACCGAGGTGGCGCGTCCGCTCGACACCGACGGTGTCCATCTCGGCCGCCCACCTGCCGACGCACCCACCCAGGTGGCACAGATCCTGGTGCCGCAAAGCGGGCAAGCCAATCCGATCGTCAACTTCGTCGCACCCAAAGTCGCCGGGCTACGGTTTTCCGGGGTTTTGGGCGCGATGTATTTCCCGGGAATGAAATCCTTTGTGCAAGGCGACATCCCATTCCTCGACGGTGAAGTCCCAGCAGCCAACGGCGTCGTGACCGGTCGTGGGCTGGCCAAGATGTATGCCGCACTTGCCAACAACGGACGCGCCGAGGGCGCCGCCGAGCTCCTCTCCGGCGAGTTGGCGCGTGGCCTGGCCGGTCGACCCAAGGTACTGCCCGATCTGAATATGTTCGTGCCCATGCCATTCCATCTGGGTTATCACGAATCCCCGATCCCCGGACTGCTCAAGGGATTCGGGCACATCGGTTTGGGCGGAACCCTCGGCTGGGCTGATCCGGAAACCGGCAGCGCGTTCGGCTATGTCCACAACCGACTGCTGACCCCGATGGTCTTCGACATGGCCTCGTTCGCGGGCTTGGCGCGGCCGATGCGCAGTGCAATCACCGCGGCACGCCATACCGGACCGATGGAGGTGCCTCACTACGGTGCGCCCTTCCCCGCACCGGATCGTCGGCGAGCCAGCAAGCGCAGGGCGGCGGTGGGCCGGCGCTGACCTAGAAGGGTGGCGGCTGGTTGCGTTCTTCGATGTGGG
>NZ_JCALCV010000022.1:0-96046 GCF_059812525.1 Mycobacterium sp. NGS51 | reverse complement strand
AAGGCAGCAGCACGATCGAGCCGACCGTTTTTCGCCCCTGCAGATCGCGGTGCGCTCGAGCGGCATCGGCTAGCGGATAGCGTTCGCTGACGGTCACGTTGATCGAACCCGCGGCAATAGCGTCGAACAATTCGCCGGTGCGCCAAGCGAATTCCTCGCCAGTACGGGTGAAGTGGACTAGTGACGGCCGGGTCAGGTATACCGAGCCGGCGGCGTTGAGTCGCTGCGGGTCAACCGGCGGGACCGGACCGCTGGCCGCGCCGAACAAGGCCAACGTCCCGCGCACCGCAAGACTGGCCAGGCTGGCGTCGAAGGTGCTCGCGCCGACACCGTCGTACACGGCGGCGACACCGGCGCCGTCGGTCAATCCGCGTATCCGCCTAGCGAATTCGTCGACGTCATCGCCGGGGTAGTCCAGCACCTCGGCGGCGCCGGCTTGCCGGGACAGCTCGGCTTTGGCCGGGGTCGACACGGTGGTGATCACCCGGATGCCCAAGCTGGCCGCCCACTGCGTCAGGATTTGGCCCACCCCGCCTGCTCCAGCGTGCACCAATACGGTGTCGTCGGGCTGCGCCGGATAGACCGACTTGAGCAGATAGTGGGCGGTCGTTCCCTTCAGCAGAGCCGAGGCCGCGACGTCAAAATCCACGGCAGACGGCACTTGAGCCACGAATTCAGCTGGTGCCGTGCAGAATTCGGCGTAGCCACCCGACGCGGTTGCGGTCACGACCCGGTCATCGACCCCCACGGCCGTCACACCGTCGCCGACGGCCGCCACGGTCCCGGCCACCTCGGTGCCGAGGATGAACGGTAGCTCCCGCGGGTACTGGCCGGACCGGAAATAAGTGTCGATGAAATTGACGCCGATCGCTTCGGCCTTGATGAGCACTTCGCCGGCCGCGGGAGAGGGCCGGGGCTTGTCGACATAGCGCAGGACTTCCGGCCCACCGGTTTCGGCGACTTCGATTGCATGCATGCCCACTATCATCCGCAAGTGTGACGTGCGCATGAAGTTGGCCCGCCCCGACATTCGTCATCCCCGGATCGTGCTGGCCGCGCCCGGCGACGATGCGGGCCGCGGGGCGGCACGAGGAGGAGCAGGGCATTCAGCCGCGGCCGGTGACGAGGCCGGCCTGGTCGCGGCGCTGCGCAAGCGCGGTTTGCACGCTCGCTGGATGTCGTGGGACGACCCGGACACCATGCACGCCGACCTGGTGATCCTGCGCGCGGCCGCCGACGGCCGACTCGACGAATTTTTGACCTGGAGCAGACGGGTGCCCAACGTGCTCAATGCGCCCGATGTCGTGGCCTGGAACACCAACGAGCAATACCTGCGCGACCTGAAGAACGCCGGGGTACCGACACAGCTGGACGCGGTTGGCGAGACTACGGCGCTGGTTTATCTGGGCGGCACGCAGTCCCACGCGTTTACCCGGCGACGGTCGGTCGACGTCGACTTCGAACTGTGGGACGTCGGGTATGCCGCGCTGAGCGCCGCCGCCCAACACCTGGACATCGCCACCGACGAGTTGCTCTATGCCCGCGCCGATGTCACCGGCGACCCGGGTGATGCGCGGTTGGCACGTCTTGATCTGGTCGGGCCAGCGCTGGGGTGGGGACTACTGGACCACGCTGGGCGTGAGGTCGCCGAGCGCCAGTTCGCCGTGTGCGTCGAGTCCGCCCTTCAGCGGCTGGGCCTGGGCCCGTTCACGCATCGACGCCCATAACGCGGCCGTCGCCGCGGTGCACACCGCCGCGCCGGCGACATGCAGCGTCACGAGTGCGGGCGGCACCCCGGTGAAAAACTGCACGGTGCCGACCACGCCTTGCCCACACACCAGCAGGAGCAGCACACCCAGCCGCAACAGCACCGGCCTGGGCGCACGCACCGCCAGCAGCCCGAAGCCAAGCCCCACCAACAGGGCCAGGTAGGCGACCAGCAGCGATGAATGCATATGCACCAGCGTGGTGACCTCGATCTTCAGCCGCGGCACCGTCCGTAGCGGGCTGGTATCGCCGGCGTGCGGGCCCGCCGCGGTGACCAGCGTGCCGGTCACCAGCACCGCGGCCAACGTGACCGCGCTGAGTGCGGTGAGCCCGCGCAGCGGTGCCACCACCCGGCGGACGACGACACCCTCGTCGGGTTCACCCACCTTGACGTAAAGCAGAACGGCCAGCCACACCATCGTCATCGACGCCAACAGATGGACTGCCACCGTCCACCACAGCAGACCGGTGAGCACGGTGATGCCGCCGATCACCGCCTGCAGCACCGTCGAGGCGGGCATCAACCAGGCGTAGACCAGCACCTCGGTGCGACGGCGGGCCCGGGTGACGGCCAGCACCGCCAATGCGGCGGCGATGACGACGGCGAAAGTCACCATGCGGTTGCCGAATTCGACCGCCTGATGAATCCGGGGCACCTCTGCGACTGCCACCGGGGTGAAACTGCCCGGGAAGCACTGCGGCCAGGTGGGACAACCCAACCCGGATGCGGTGACGCGGACGATCGCGCCGGTGACCGCGATGCCGCCCTGCGTCAGGATCACCGCCGCCGCGATGAGGCGCTGCGCGCCCACGTTGGGCATGGGCAGCAGATCCACCAGCCGCAGCAGCCATCGTCCGACGGGCATGGTCACGACCTCGATCGTAGGCGACGAATAACTACATCACGTAGTAGGGATTGCGAGGCCGCGCGTGACTGCCCTCAGGTGAAGCGAAACCAGCGCAGAGCGGCCAGCCCGCCGATCGCTCCCCACACCGCCAGCACGACGATTCCGAACCAGTCGACCGAGACGCTCATCGCCTGGGACAGCGCCTCGGTCAGCGCGCCGGAGGGCGTGAGCCGGGCGGCCCACTTGACGGCGGTGGGAACCGTTTCCATATCCAGGGTCAACGCGCCCAACCCGGCGAAGACGAACCACAGCAGGTTGGCCACTGCCAGGACGATCTCGGCGCGCAGCGTGCCACCCAGCAACAGGCCCAGCGCGGCGAAACCCGCCGTGCCCAGCGCGATGATGCCGGCACCCAACGCCAGACCCGCGACATGCGGACGCCATCCAAGCCCAAAACCAATGCCGCCCAAGATGATTGACTGCAAGAACACCACCGTCACAACAGCCAGCGATTTGCCGGCGATGATTCCCCAAACCGGCAGCGCGGTGGCACCTAACCGTTTGAGCGCGCCGTAGCGCCGATCGAATGCGACCGCGATCGCCTGGCCGGTGAATGCGGTGGAAATCACCGCCAGCGCCATGATCACCGGCACGAAAGTGGCGGCGCGGTCGTCGCCGAATGACCCCAGCGGCAGTAGCGTGAGCCCCACCAGCAGGGTGATCGGAATGAACATGGTGAGCAGCAGTTGCTCACCGTTGCGCAACAGCAGCTTGAGCTCGAGGCTGAACTGCGCGGCCAGCATTCGCTGCACGGTGTTGGGGTGCGGATTGGGTGTGAAGGTGCCCGCCGGGAATAGCGGCTCACTCATGACCGCAACTCTCGCCCGGTCAGATCCAGAAAAACATCTTCGAGGCTGCGTTGTTCGACCCGCATGCCGGTGGCCAGCACGTCGATTTGCGCGCACCACGCCGTCACGGTGGCCAGCACCTGCGGGTCCACCGGGCCCTCGACCAGGTACTCGCCCGGCAGCACCTCAGTCGCCTGATAGTCCTCGGGCAGCGCCGAGACCAGCAGCGACAGGTCGAGCCGCGGCGGGGCGCTGAATCGCAGCTGGTCTTTGGCGCCGCTGCGCATCAGCTCGGCCGGCGTCCCGGCGGCCACGGTGGCGCCGTGGTCGATGATCACCAGCCGGTCGGCGAGTTCCTCGGCTTCCTTGAGCTGATGGGTGGTCAGCACCACCGTCACGCCATCGCGACGCAGCGCGTCGATCAACTCCCACACCGTCAACCGGGCGTGCGCGTCCATGCCGGCGGTGGGTTCGTCGAGAAACACCAGTTCGGGACGGCCGACCAGCGCGCAGGCCAATGCCAGCCGCTGCTGCTGGCCGCCGGACAGCCGCCGGTAGGTGGTTCGTGCCGCGTCGGTGAGACCCAACGTGCTCAGTAGCCACTGCGGATCCAGCGGGTCGGCGGCATAGGCGGCAACCAAGTCGAGCATTTCGCCCGCGCGCGCGGCCGGGTAGCCGCCGCCGCCCTGCAACATCACGCCGATCCGTTCCCGCAGCCGGGCGTTGTCGGCGATCGGATTCAGGCCGAGCACTTCGATGCTGCCGGCGTCCGGGCGGACAAAACCTTCGCACATCTCGACGGTTGTGGTCTTGCCGGCGCCGTTGGGCCCCAGCAGCGCGAACACCTCAGCGGCGTGCACGTCGAGGTCGAGGTTGGCCACAGCGGTTGTCGACCCGTACTGCTTGCAGACCCCGCGCAACCGCACGCGGACATCCGAGCTCACGGGGATTCAGCGTAAGCGTCAGCTACCGGCGTGGGTTGCCGGGTCTCGGTGGCGCTCACCACATCCGGGGCCACCGCGTCGTGGATCAGCTCGCGGCCGGCGCGTGGCAGCGCCCGCCATGGCAATCGGGTGTACGTCACGGCGATCAGCAGCAGCACGATGATCGTGCTGGCCACAGTGGCGTCGACGATCTGGAACAACGCGAAGCGATCCCCGTTGGCGGTCGGGCCGAAAACGCCGACGACGATCGTGACCGCGATCGCCGCGATCCGGAAGCTGGGGCGGGTGGCCCAGGCGGCCAGCGGGATGATCGCCCACAGCAGATACCACGGCTGCACCACCGGAAACAGCAGCACGGTGATGCCCAGCGCGACGCCGAGTCCGCCGACCGGGTGCAATCGGCCACGAAACACCGCCATCAGCAGCCAGGCCACCATCACCGCGATGATCAGCACACCGATGCCACGGGTCAGCGACAACACGGCGGTGGTGTGATCGCCCAGCCCCAGCAGAATCCCGACTTGTCCGGTACCCAGCGCCAACAGCGTCGGCGGCGACATCCAGCTGCGCACCACATTGGCGGTGCCCAGCGTGTAGATCCAGCCGAAGCCGAGCCGGCTGGCCCAGCCGACCACAGCCATGACCGCCAGTGCCAACCCGGTCATCAGCCCGCCGGCCAGGAAGAGCGCTCGCAGGTTGCCGCCCCAGCGGTAGGCCAGGGCCATCGCCACAAATCCCAGCGCGAGTAGTGACGGCAACTTCACCTGCGAGGACAGCGTGATCAGCACAGCACCGCCGACCAGCATGCCCAGCGGAGCCCAGTCCTGGCGTTGACTTCGGTGCCGGGGCAGGTGGTGGGGCAGCAGCGCCCGCCCCGAGTCGAGGCCACGCAGCGCGAACTCGGTACCGGTCAGCATCAAACCGAGCATCAGCGCCTCGTTGTGGATCCCGGCCACCAGATGCATGATCAGCAGCGGATTAGCCGCGCCCAACCACAACGCGCTGACCTCGGCCACCCCGCAGCGGCGCGCCAGCCGCGGGGTCGCCCACACGATCAGGCCGACACCGATCAACACCACCAGCCGATGACACAGCACGGCGGCGACGATGTTTTCCCCGGTCAACTCGGAAATCCCGCGGCCGACCCACAAGAACAGCGGCCCGTAGGGCGCAGGCGTCTCACGCCACAGGCTGGGCACCGACAGCGTGAACACGTGACCGAGGCCCAGGCCTGGGGCCGGACCGACCCGGTAGGGATCGAGACCTTCTCGGCAGATCTGGCTTTGCGCCAGGTAGGAGTAGACGTCTTTGCTGTACATCGGCGGGGCCACCAGCAGCGGCAACGTCCACAACAGCAGTGTTCGATCCAGTTCGCCGCGCGACATGCGCCGGTCGCCCAGGGCGAACCGGCCCAACATCAGCCAGGCCAGCGCCATCATCACCGCGCCGGTGGTGGTCATCGTCAGCGACACCGTTTGGATGCGCGACGGCAGGTTGAGCAGCCGAACCCCGAACGTTGGGTCCTGGACCACCGGCCGCGCCCCGGCCCCCAGCGCGCCGATCGCCATCAACACGGTGCCGGTCGCGCCGAACAACCGGGTGCGTCGGACCGCGACCAGTTCACTATCGTTGAGCGGCGAGCCCACGGCCTGTTCGTCGCCATGCCAACTGGCAATCGACGAACTCAGCGTGTGCTGGCGGGCTGCCACCAGTGCAGCGTAGCGGCGATCGCCAGCGCGGCGGAGCCGGGCGGAAGCGGGTCGCCGCCATCGGCCCCGGCCGCCGCGTAGGCCACCCCCGCTTTACCCATCGCCGGAATTGCGTCACACTGGTGTTGTGAAAATCCCGTCGGATGCGGTTGCAGCCGCGTCAGCGACACACGACGGCCACACTCGAGGCGCCGTCGTGCGGTTGCTGCTGGAAACTGGGTCGGTCACCGCAGGCCAAATCGGTGATCGGCTGGGTTTGTCCGCGGCTGGTGTCCGGCGCCATCTCGACGCGCTGATTGACGCGGGGGAGGCGGAGTCGGTTCCTGCAGCGGCCTGGCAGCAGGTTGGACGGGGCCGGCCCGCGAAGCGGTACCGGCTGACTGCCGCGGGCCGCGCCAAGTTGGACCACAGCTACGACGACCTGGCGTCGGCGGCGATGCGGCAGTTGCGTGAAATCGGTGGTGAGGACGCCGTGCGCACCTTCGCCCGGCAGCGCATCGATGCGATTCTGTCCGACGTCGACCAAGCCGATTCCGATGCCGAAGCCGATGTCGAGGCGGCCGCCGGACGGATCGCCGGCGCGCTGACCGAGGCCGGGTACGTCGCGACGACTACACGAGTCGACGGCCCGATTCACGGTATGCAGATCTGCCAGCACCACTGCCCGGTGTCGCACGTGGCCGAGGAATTCCCCGAATTGTGCGAAGCCGAACAGCAGGCCATGGCCGAGGTACTCGGGACCCATGTTCAGCGGTTGGCGACCATCGTCAACGGCGACTGCGTCTGTACGACCCATGTTCCGCTCACCACCGACATCAACCAGCCCGCACTTCGGCGCACAGCCCGCTCCGAAGCCACCACGAGCACCGAAGGAGCGTCGTTATGACTCTCACCCCAGAGGCCACCAAGGCCGCTGCCGCCGCGGGGCAGTTGACCCAGGAAGAGGCGATCGCCTCGCTGGGGCGCTATGAATACGGCTGGGCCGACTCCGACACCGCCGGTGCCAGCGCCAAGCGTGGGCTTTCCGAAGCGGTGGTGCGCGACATCTCGGCGAAGAAGAACGAGCCGGAGTGGATGCTGAACAGCCGGCTGCGGGCGCTGCGGACCTTCGTCAAGAAGCCGATGCCGACTTGGGGCTCCGATCTCAGCGGCATCGACTTCGACAACATCAAGTACTTCGTGCGGTCCACCGAGCAGCAGGCCCAGGCGTGGGAGGACTTGCCCGAGGACATCCGCAACACCTACGACCGGCTGGGCATCCCAGAAGCCGAGAAGAATCGTTACGTGGCCGGGGTTGCGGCCCAGTACGAGTCCGAGGTGGTGTACCACAAGATCCGCGAAGACCTTGAAGCACAAGGGGTTATCTTCTTGGACACCGACTCCGGTCTGCGCCAGCACGAGGACATCTTCAAGCAGTACTTCGGCACCGTGATTCCGGCAGGCGACAACAAGTTCTCCGCGCTGAACACCGCGGTGTGGAGTGGCGGGTCGTTCATCTACGTGCCGCCGGGCGTACACGTCGACATCCCGCTGCAGGCCTATTTCCGGATCAACACCGAGAACATGGGCCAGTTCGAACGGACGCTGATCATCGTCGACGAGGGCGCCTACGTGCATTACGTGGAGGGCTGTACCGCACCGGTGTACTCGTCGGCTTCGCTGCACTCGGCGGTGGTGGAGATCGTGGTCAAGCCCGGTGGCCGGTGCCGTTACACCACGATTCAGAACTGGTCGAACAACGTCTACAACTTGGTGACCAAGCGGGCGCGTGCCGAGGCGGGCGCCACGATGGAGTGGGTCGACGGCAACATCGGCTCCAAGGTCACCATGAAGTACCCCGCGGTGTGGATGACCGGCGAGCACGCCAAGGGCGAGGTGCTGTCGGTGGCTTTCGCCGGCGAGGATCAACACCAGGACACCGGCGCCAAGATGCTGCATCTGGCGCCCAACACGTCGAGCAACATCGTGTCCAAATCGGTGGCGCGCGGCGGCGGCCGCTCCTCGTACCGCGGTCTGGTCGAGGTGCACAAGGGCTCGCACGGGTCCCGGGCCAGTGTGAAATGCGATGCGCTGCTGGTCGATGACATCAGCCGCAGCGACACCTACCCGTACGTCGACATCCGCGAGGATGACGTGACGATGGGTCACGAGGCCACGGTGTCCAAGGTCAGCGACAACCAGCTGTTCTACCTGATGAGCCGCGGTCTCGGCGAGGACGAAGCGATGGCGATGGTGGTGCGTGGCTTCGTCGAGCCGATCGCCAAGGAGCTGCCGATGGAGTATGCGCTGGAGCTCAACCGGCTGATCGAGCTGCAAATGGAGGGCGCTGTCGGATGACGGCTGAAAATCTGACAGCGGCTCTGGAAACTCCGGCGCTGAACAAGGGGGAGCAGTTCGCGTCGTTCGACGTGGACGCCTTCGAGGTGCCACGTGGCCGTGACGAAACCTGGCGCTTCACCCCACTGCGGCGATTGCGCGGACTGCACGACGGTTCGGCGGTGGCCAACGGCAGCGCGCAAATCGCCGTCGGCGAGCAGCCCGGCGTGCGAGTCGAGACGGTACGGCGTGGTGACGAGCGGCTGGGCCAGGGCGGCGTGCCCGCTGACCGTGTTGCCGCCCAGGCGTTTTCGTCGTTCAACGCTGCGACGTTGGTCACGGTAGGCCGTGACACTCAGGTCGCCGACCCGGTGGAGATCGCGGTCACCGGTCCCGGCGAGGGAGCGGTGGCCTACGGGCATCTGCAGATCCGGGTCGAGGAGCTCGGTGAAGCGGTCGTGGTCATCGACAACCGCGGTAGCGGAACCTACGCCGACAACGTCGAATTCGTCATCGACGACGCCGCCCGACTGACGGTGGTGTGGATCGCCGACTGGGCCGACGACACCGTCCATCTCAGCGCACACCACGCCCGGCTCGGCAAGGACGCGGTATTGCGCCATGTCGCGGTCACCCTGGGTGGTGAGGTCGTGCGGATGTCGGGCGGGGTCCGGTTCGCCGCCCCCGGTGGAGATGCCAGCCTGCTCGGCCTGTACTTCGCCGACGACGGCCAGCACCTCGAATCACGGCTGCTGATCGACCATGCCCAACCCGATTGCAAATCGGACGTGCTGTACAAGGGTGCGCTGCAAGGAGATCCGGACTCAGGCCGCCCCGATGCCCACACCGTCTGGGTGGGTGACGTACTGATCCGCGCCGAGGCCACCGGCACCGACACCTTCGAGGTGAACCGTAACCTGGTGCTCACCGACGGCGCGCGGGCCGACTCGGTGCCTAATCTCGAGATCGAGACCGGGGAGATCGTCGGCGCCGGACACGCCAGCGCCACCGGACGATTCGACGACGAGCAACTGTTTTATCTACGTGCCCGCGGCATCCCCGAAGAGCAAGCCCGCCGGTTGGTGGTGCGTGGCTTCTTCGGGGAGATCATCGCGAAGATCGCGGTGCCCGAGGTACGCGAGCGCCTGACCACAGCCATCGAACACGAACTGGCCATCACAGAATCGAGAGCAACAGCTTCATGACCACTCTGGAAGTCAAAGACCTGCACGTCAGTGTCGAAAACCCGGCGGACGGCGACGAAATCGCCATTCTCAAGGGCGTCAATCTGACGGTGCGCTCCGGTGAGACCCACGCTGTGATGGGCCCCAACGGATCCGGTAAGTCCACCTTGTCGTATGCGATCGCAGGGCATCCGAAATACAAAGTGACTTCCGGTTCGATCACGCTCGACGGCCAGGACGTGCTCGAGATGAGCGTCGACGAACGCGCCCGAGCCGGACTGTTTTTGGCCATGCAGTACCCCGTCGAGGTACCCGGCGTGTCGACGTCGAACTTCCTGCGCAGCGCGGCCACCGCCGTACGCGGCGAGGCGCCGAAACTGCGGCACTGGATCAAAGAGGTCAAGGCCGCGATGGACAGCCTCGACATTGAGCCGGCGTTCGCCGAGCGCAGCGTCAACGAGGGCTTCTCCGGCGGTGAGAAGAAGCGGCACGAGATCCTGCAACTGGGGCTGCTGAAGCCCAAGATCGCGATCCTCGACGAAACCGACTCCGGGCTGGACGTCGACGCGCTGCGCGTGGTCAGCGAGGGCGTCAACCGCTACGCGGAATCCGAGCACGGCGGCATCCTGCTGATCACCCACTACACCCGCATCTTGCGCTACATCCAGCCGCAATTCGTGCACGTCTTCATCGGCGGTCGAATCATCGAGTCCGGTGGTCCGGAGCTGGCCGACGAACTTGAAGAGAACGGTTACGAGCGATTCACCCAAGCGGCGGCCACGGGGGTCTAACCATGGCTACCGCTTTAGGTCGGACGCCCCTGCTCGACCTTGCCGCGATCCGGGCTGACTTTCCGATCCTCAAGCGGGTGATGCGCGGCGGAAAACAGTTGGCCTACTTGGATTCCGGTGCCACCTCGCAGCGGCCAATCCAGGTGCTGGACGCCGAGCGCGACTTCCTCACCACCTCCAACGGTGCGGTACACCGCGGCGCCCACCAGCTGATGGAGGAGGCCACCGACGCCTACGAGCAAGGCCGCGCCGACATCGCGCAGTTGATCGGCGCCGACACCGGTGAGTTGGTGTTCACCAAAAACGCCACCGAGGCGCTCAACCTGGCCTCCTATGTGTTGGGCGACAGCCGTTTTGAGCATGCTGTTGGCCCGGGCGACGTCATCGTCACCACCGAGCTCGAGCACCACGCCAACCTGGTGCCGTGGCAGGAGCTCGCCGCGCGCACGGGCGCCACCCTGCGTTGGTACGGCGTCACCGACGACGGCCGTATCGACCTGGAGTCCTTGCAACTCGACGAGCGTGTCAAAGTCGTGGCGTTCAGCCACCATTCGAACGTCACCGGAGCCCTGGCACCGGTGGCCGAACTGGTAGCCAAAGCCCGCGACGTGGGCGCCCTGACCGTGCTGGACGCCTGCCAGTCGGTACCGCACCAGCCGGTCGACTTGCACGTGCTCAACGTCGACTTCGCAGCGTTCTCCGGGCATAAAATGCTGGGGCCCAACGGAATCGGTGTGCTTTACGGTCGCCGCGAGCTTCTCGACGCGATGCCGCCGTTTCTCACCGGCGGCTCGATGATCGAAGCGGTCACCATGGCGGCCAGCAGCTACGCACCGGTGCCGCAGCGTTTCGAGGCCGGCACCCCGATGACCTCCCAGGTCGTCGGATTGGGTGCGGCGGCACGCTACCTGCAAGCCATCGGCATGGACGCCGTCGAGAACCATGAACGCACACTAACCGCCGCCGCGCTCGAGGGTCTGTCGGGTATCGACGGCGTGCGGATCGTCGGGCCCACGTCGATGGAAAACCGCGGATCGCCGGTGTCGTTCGTCGTTGACGGCGTGCACGCGCACGACGTCGGTCAGGTGCTCGACGATGAGGGCGTCGCGGTACGGGTTGGGCATCACTGCGCGATGCCGCTGCATCGCAGATTCGGTATCGCGGCCACCGCGCGGGCATCGTTTGCCGTCTACAACACGCTCGACGAGGTCGAGCGCCTGGTGGCCGGTGTGCGGCGTGCCCAGGACTTCTTCGGGGGGCCCTGAGCGTGCGACTGGAGCAGATCTATCAGGACGTGATCCTCGATCACTACAAGCACCCGCGACACCGTGGCTTGCGAGAGCCGTACGGCGCCCAGGTGTACCACGTCAACCCGGTTTGCGGCGACGAGCTGACCCTGCGGGTGGCGTTGTCCGAGGATGGTGAGCACGTTGCCGACGTGTCCTACGACGGGCAGGGCTGTTCGATCAGCCAGGCGGCGACGTCGGTACTCACCGAGCAGCTGATCGGTCAGAGCGTCGGAGAGGCGCTGAAGACTGTCGCGGCGTTCACCGAGATGGTGTCGTCGCGCGGCACCGTCGAAGGGGACGAAGACGTCATCGGCGATGGCGTCGCGTTCGCCGGTGTGGCGAAGTATCCGGCGCGGGTGAAATGCGCGCTGCTGGGATGGATGGCATTCAAAGACGCGCTGGCGCGGGCCATCGCGGAAACGTCGGCACTGGCCGAGGCCAGTACATCGCACTCAACCGGAGGTAGAAAATGAGCGAAACCACTACACCGCATGACGCGGTGCTCGCCGATGTCGACGAGGCGATGCACGACGTCATCGACCCCGAACTCGGCATCAACGTCATGGACCTGGGCCTGGTATACGGCTTGGAGGTCGAGAACGGTGATGAAGGCCCGGTGGCGTTGATCGACATGACCTTGACCTCACCGGCATGCCCGTTGCAAGACGTCATCGAGGACCAGTCGCGTGCCGCGCTCATCGGTGCCGGGCTGGTCAGTGAGCTGAAGATCAACTGGGTGTGGAACCCGCCGTGGGGCCCGGACAAGATCACCGACGACGGCCGCGAGCAACTGCGCGCGCTCGGCTTCACCGTTTGACGCGCGAGCCTGAGCAGCCGCGACGGTGAGGCACTGACCTGCGCAATTCGGTTTCGTCGCGACCGGCTCTGGCTACCTACCATGGTTATGACTGATTCCGCGAAGTCCCGGGGAGCCGACCGAGCGGGCAGAAGCACGGAGCCGCACGTCGTCGTTATTTTCGGCGCCACAGGTGATTTAGCGCGCCGCAAGTTACTGCCGGGCATGTTTCATCTTTCCTGCTCCAACCTCGCTCCCGAAATCCGAATCGTCGGCACGTCGCTGGACGACCTCGATACCGACGCGTTTCGCGAGTTGGCACATAAGGCCTGCCACGAGTTCTCCAGCCACGAGGTCTCCGATGAATTACTCGATCGGTTCAAGACAAACTTGACCTACCTCCCGCAGAGCGCCGGCGCAGAAGCATTGGGCACAGCGGTGCGCGAGCAGATCAAGGAGCTCGGCGGTGATGCCCGGCTGCTGCACTATCTGAGCGTGCCGCCATCGGCGGCGATGGCCGTCCTGGAGACGCTGCACGAGGCGGACTTGGTGCAGCACTCCCGAGTGGTCATGGAGAAGCCGTTCGGCACCGATCTGCAGAGTGCGCGGGAACTCAACGAGTCGATCCATCAGCGATTCGAAGAAGAACGGATCTTCCGGATCGACCACTTTCTCGGCAAAGAGCCCGCACAGAACATTCTGGCCTTCCGGTTCGCGAACGGCTTATTCGAGCCGATTTGGAACCGAAATTTCATCGACCACATCCAGATCGATGTGCCCGAGAAGCTCACGTTGGAGGGGCGGGCACAGTTCTACGAGTCGGTGGGGGCCTTCCGGGACATGGTGGTCACGCATTTGTTCCAGATCCTCGCGTTCGTGGCGATGGAACCGCCGACCGAGCTGGCTCCGCATGCGATCACCGACGAGAAGAACAAGGTGTTCCGCTCGATGCGCCCGCTCGATCCAACCCATGTCGTGCGCGGACAGTACAAGGGCTACCTCGACGAGCCCGGGGTGTCAGCGGGATCGGATACCGATACGTTCGTCGCGCTCAAGTGCGAAATCGACAACTGGCGGTGGGCGGGTGTCCCGTTTTATCTCCGCACCGGCAAGGGTCTCGCGGAGGGCCAGCGCATCATCTCGATCGCATTCAACGAGCCGCCGAAGAGCATGTTCCCGCCCGGATCCGGTGTGGGGCAACATGGTCCGGATCACCTGACGTTTGACCTCGCCGATGTGGGCAAGATGTCGCTGTCGTTCTACGGCAAGCGGCCCGGGCCGGGCATGAAGCTGGACAAACTCAGCCTGCAGTTCACGGTGGAAGAGACCGGTCATGCCGGCGAGGTCCTCGAGGCCTACGAACGGCTCCTTCTTGACGCGATGCGTGGTGACCGCACGTTGTACACGACGGCCGAAGGCATCGAACGACTGTGGGAGATCTCGGCACCGTTGTTGGATGATCCGCCGCCGGTGCGCAGCTATGACCTTGACTCGTGGGGGCCGAACGCCATCCATCAGTTGATTGCCCCGAGGGCCTGGCGACTACCGTTCGAACGTGTTTGGCGAGGCAAGAGTTAGAACGCGGCCTCGGGGAGCCGCATGATGCCGTCGTCGAGGGATTCGACGATGCCGCGCAGCGCGGTCAGGTTCGGAAGTATGTTTTTGGCGAAGAACGACGCGGCCGCGATCTTGCCTTGGTAAAACGCGTCGTCGTTTTTCGTCGCGGCGTCGGCGATCGCCGCCGTGGCGACATCAGCCTGCACCAGCAGCCGCCAGCCGATGAGCAGATCACCGACGGCGAGCAGGAATCGCACCGAGGCAAGCCCTACCTTGTAGACCTCCGACACGTGCTCAACGGCCGCCATAAAGTATTGGCTCAGCGTGGTCGTCATCGCTTGGACGTCGTCGACGGCGACGCCCAGCAGGAGGGCGGGCTTCCGTAATGTCTCATCGCAGGTGTCGATGGTGTGGCGGATCTGAGACGCCACATGGTCCAACGCCGCCCCGCCGTCGCGGATGACTTTGCGGAAAAAGAAGTCCAGCGCCTGGATGGCGGTGGTGCCCTCGTAGAGGGAATCGATCTTGGCGTCGCGGATGTACTGCTCGATGGGGTAATCGGCCACGTAACCCGACCCGCCCAATGTCTGTAGCGACTCGGTGAGCGTTTCGTAGGCCCGTTCCGAGCCCGCTCCTTTGACGACGGGCAATAGTAAATCGGCGACCCGGGCCGTCATATCCGGGTCTGTGTCCGAGATCTGTTGCACGACAGCGTGTTCCTGGTGGGCAGCGGCATACATATAAAGTGCGCGCAGACCTTCGGCATAGGCCTTTTGGGTCATCAAGCTGCGGCGCACATCGGGGTGGTGCGTGATCGTCACCCGCGCCGCGGCTTTGTCGGTCATCAGAGTCAGATCCGGACCCTGCACCCGCTCCTTGGCAAAGGCCAGTGCGTTGAGGTACCCGGTGGACAGGGTGCCTGCAGCCTTGACCCCGATTGTCATGCGGGCGTGGGTGATAACGGTGAACATCTGCGCGATCCCGTTGTGCACGTCGCCGACCAGGTAGCCAACCGCGGGCAATCCATGGCCGCCGAATGTCAACTCGCAGGTGGGGGAGGACTTCAAACCCATCTTGTGTTCCAGCCCGGTAGCGAAAACACCGTTGCGCGAGCCCAGTTCGAAAGTGTCCGGATCGAACAGGTACTTGGGTACGTAGAACAGGCTCAACCCTTTGGTGCCGGGCCCGGCGCCCTCGGGGCGGGCGAGCACGAGATGGAAAATGTTCTCGGCGGTATCGCCGACGTCGCCTCCGGAGATGAACCGCTTGACGCCCTCGATGTGCCAGCTGCCGTCCGGTTGCGCAATGGCCTTGGTGCGGCCTGCCCCGACATCGGAACCGGCGTCTGCCTCGGTCAGCACCATGGTGGCCGACCAGCCTCGCTGCAGGCCCGCGGCCGCCCACCGCTTCTGCTCATCGGTGCCCTCGATGTACAGCGCATTGGCCATCGCCGGGCCGAGGTTGTAAAAGAAGCCTGCGGACGGATTTGCGGAGAGCAGCATCTCGGTGACCGCCCAGGTCAGAGGCGCCGGCGCGGGAACGCCGCCGATCCCTTCGGCAAGTCCGATCCGCCACCACTCGGCGTCTTTGACCGCCTGCACGGACTTGGCGAACTCGGCCGGGACACTGATCGTGTGGCGTTGCGGGTCGAAGACTGGTGGATTGCGGTCGCCGTCGGCGAAGGAGTCCGCGACCGGGCCCTCCGCCAAGCGAGCAACCTCGTCGAGCATCGAACAGACCGTGTCAATGTCGAGATCGCGGTAGCGGCCGGTGCCCAGGACGCCGCCGATGCTCAATACTTCGAACAGATTGAACTTGATATCGCGGACATTGGCGATGTAGTGCCCCACCGGTTTGCCCCCTTCTCTGCCGAACTGCAACGCAGTGTCCCCGAGGCCGGAAAGGGTACGCAAGCGTAACCTACGCTGACGCAACCGTAACCTACGGTGACGCAACCGTAGGGTCCGAGGTCAATGGTGACGGTGATGGCCGTCATGCCTGCGCAATAGTGAGTACCACTGTGTGCCAAGTAATTCTGGGCGCTGCGAAGTGGTCATGTCTCGGCGTCGAGGGTGACTACGGTGACGATATCGGCCACTTCGATATGGCGAGAAGACACTTCATGGCCGACAGAGATGACGCATCGGCGCTACGGGATGTGGGGGAGGTGGGGAAGATCGGGAACGTGGGGGATGGGTGGGATTGGCGGGATGGGGATGTGGGGGATGTAGAAGTGATGGTGCGGGCGGCCCAGCGGCGGGCACGGTTCAAGGTCGATTGTCGTCGCATGCAGCACGTCGTCGCTCTTCGTTCCCTGAGCTGCCAAGCACTTGCCCTGTTGGATCGCTTGACTGTTGGTAACCGCGTGCTTGGTGTAAGTGGTCGTGTTGGTGACGGTCACATTGGTATCCGTGGTCTTGCCGGTGGGATCGGCGCTTTTGACGGCGACGGTGTTACCCGTGACGGAGGAGACCATGCCGTCAACGCCTGGAGCCTTCCCCGGCTCGGCCGCAGGCGGGCACTTGCCGTCCACGGGCGGATCGATCGTCACGGACTGCGCGGTGACCGCACCACCGGCAGGTGAGTTCCCCGCAGCAGGCTCCACGTCGATGCAGCTGCCGGATTTGACGTCGGACAGCTGAGCCGGGGTGAGCTCGGTGACCATTGTCTGCGGTGTGAAGTCCACCGTGGCCGCCGACCTATTCCGCTGGGTGAGATGGATCGTGTTGCCCGAAACCGAATCGACCAGCCCTTCGACCTCGTCTTTGGGCACCGGGGGTGCCGGCGGCGGCTTTGGCGGCGCAGGCGCGGAGCTCGTCGGGCTTGCGGACGCGCTCGGCTTTCCGGTGTTCTCATTGCTCGCTGTGCTGCACCCGGCGACCGACAATGCGGTGGCTCCGGCGACCGCGATGATCGCAAGCCGAGCCAGCGGAAGCTTAAGCGAGGTGGCGAACATCGATGTTCTCCGATCGTGGGCGTCGCCTGCGTGAGCGGGTACCCCCTCCGGTAGAGATTTCACCATGGGCGATGGAGTATTGGCGCGGAATTTGGGGCGGTGAGATGTTCTGGGTGTGCAAGACCTGTGGCGTCGAGCACGCGACCGCATCGGCGGTGTGCACGATCTGCGCCGACGAACGGCAATGGGTGCCGAGCGACGGTCAACAGTGGGCGACGCTCGAGCAACTCGCAGAAGAGGGAACGCGGTCGCAGGTCATCGACATCGAAAACGGACTCCTCGGAATCGGAAGTTCGCCGCCGCTGGGTATCGGGCAACTGGGAAAGCTGGTGTGCACCAACGCCGGCAATGTGTTGTGGGATCCCTCCGGCTTTGTCGACGACGCCGCCGTCGCCGCGATAACCGAGCGTGGGCCGGTCATTGGGATCGCGAGCAGTCATCCGCATATGTTCGGCGCGCAGGTGGAGTGGAGTCGTCGGCTCGGCGGTGTCCCGGTGTACGTCAATGCTGCCGACGCCGAATGGGTGATGCGCCCCGACCCGGTGATCGAACACTGGTCGGACAGTCTGACGCTGACCCCGTCACTCACGGTGGTCCGGGTCGGCGGGCATTTCCCCGGCAGTGCGGTGGCTTGCTGGAGCGACGGTGCCGACGGACGCGGCGTGCTGCTGGTCGGGGACACCATCTTTCCCAACCCGGATCGGCGCACGGTCGGGTTCCTGCGCAGCTACCCGAATCGGCTGCCGTTGTCGGCAGCGGTGGTGCAGCGGATGGCCGACACGCTGTCGGGTCTGCGGTTCGACCGCATCTATGGCTTGTTCACCAATGCGATCGACACTGACGGACAGGCCGCCGTCCAGCGATCGGCGGCGCGCCACGCAGCCTGGGTCCGCGGCGACTACGACCACCTCACCTAACGCTGGCGAGACGCAAAAGCCCCTTTTCGCCCGCCCCGGCGTGTCTGGGCCTTTTACGTCTGCTCGCCGATCACGGCGGGAACATCGGCGCAGCTCGTGACGTTGCGTAGGGGGTGACTACCCAAGACCTCACCGCCGAACAGTTCAATGACACCATCAACGGCAACGACATCGTGCTCGTCGACTTCTGGGCTTCCTGGTGCGGACCGTGCCGTGCGTTTGCGCCGACCTTTGCCGCATCGTCGGAGAAACATCCCGACGTCGTGCACGCCAAAGTCGACACCGAAGCCGAACAGCAGCTGGCCGCGGCCGCCGATATCCGCTCCATCCCGACGCTGATGGCCTTCAAGAAGGGCAAGCTGGTGTTCAACCAGGCTGGCGCGCTGCCTCCGCCGGCGTTAGAAGAGCTGGTGCAAAAGGTCAAAGACTTCGACATCGACGCCGCGATCGCAGCCCAAGAGTCCGAGCCCGACCAGGCGTAGCGACGCTCGCAAGCACTGCACGCGATAGCGTGCAGTTTCGTGAACTACGTACTCGTCGAGCATCCGCGACCGGCGGTAGCACAGATCACTCTCAACCGGCCGGAGCGGATGAACTCCATGGCGTTCGATGTCATGGTCCCGCTCAAAGCGGCCTTGGAGGAGATCACCTACGACAACTCGGTACGGGTGGTCGTGCTGACCGGCGCCGGCCGAGGATTTTCCTCTGGCGCCGACCACAAATCGGCGGGCGCGGTGCCGCATGTCGACGGGCTGACCCGGCCGACCTACGCGCTGCGCTCGATGGAACTGCTCGACGACGTCATCCTAAGGCTGCGGCGCCTGCATCAACCGGTGATCGCTGCGGTCAACGGCGCGGCGATCGGCGGGGGGCTGTGTTTGGCGCTGGCCGCCGATATCCGGGTCGCGTCGGCCGATGCTTATTTCCGCGCCGCCGGCATCAACAACGGGCTGACTGCCAGCGAGCTCGGCCTGAGCTATCTGCTGCCCCGGGCCATCGGATCGTCGCGCGCCTTCGAGCTCATGCTCACCGGCCGTGACGTCGACGCTGAGGAAGCCGAGCGGATCGGCTTGGTGTCGCGTCAGGTTCCCGGTGAACAGCTGCTGGGCACCTGCTATGCGATGGCTGAGCGGATCGCCGCATTCTCCCGGCCGGGAATCGAGTTGACCAAGCGCACACTGTGGAGTGGACTGGACGCCGCTAACCTGGAGGGGCACATGCAGGCCGAAGGCCTGGGACAGCTTTTTGTTCGTCTGCTCACGGCCAACTTCGAAGAGGCGGTCGCCGCGCGCGCAGAGAAGCGGCCGGCAGTGTTCACCGACGACAAGTAACGCAATTCGAATAGGAGAGTGACCGTGATCACGGCAACGGACCTTGAGGTCCGCGCTGGTGCGCGCACACTGCTCTCCGCTGACGGACCGGCACTGCGGGTGCAGCCCGGTGACCGCATCGGGTTGGTCGGACGCAACGGAGCCGGCAAAACCACTACGCTGCGCATCCTGGCCGGCGAGGGCGAGCCGTATGCCGGAACGGTGGCCCGGACCGGCGAGATCGGTTATCTGCCGCAGGATCCCAAAGAAGGCGACCTCGACGTGCTGGCCCGCGACCGGGTGCTCTCCGCGCGCGGCCTCGACACGCTGCTGACCGATCTGGAAAAGCAGCAGGCGCTGATGGCCGAAGTCGCCGACGACGACGCGCGCGACCGCGCCGTGCGCCGCTACGGCCAACTCGAGGAGCGATTCGCCGCGCTGGGCGGCTACGGCGCCGAAAGCGAAGCCGGCCGGATTTGCGCCAGTCTCGGCTTGCCCGAACGCGTGTTGACCCAACCGCTGCGCACCCTGTCGGGCGGACAGCGCCGCCGGGTGGAGTTGTCGCGCATCCTGTTCGCAGCATCCGATACGGGCGCAGGCTCGGACACCACCCTCTTACTCGACGAGCCGACCAACCACCTCGACGCCGATTCGCTGGGCTGGCTGCGGGATTTCCTGCGCACGCATAGTGGCGGGCTGGTGGTGATCAGCCACAACGTCGACCTATTGGCCGATGTCGTCAATCGGGTGTGGTTCCTCGACGCCGTACGCGGCGAGGTCGACGTCTACAACATGGGCTGGCAAAAGTATCTCGATGCCCGGGCCACCGACGAGCAGCGCCGCCGCCGGGAACGGGTGAACGCCGAACGCAAAGCCACCGCGTTGCGCACCCAGGCCGCCAAGCTGGGCGCCAAGGCCACCAAAGCGGTTGCGGCGCAGAACATGTTGCGGCGCGCCGATCGGATGATGGCTGCGCTGGACGAAGAGCGGGTAGCCGACAAGGTGGCCCGGATCAAATTCCCGAGTCCGGCATCGTGCGGGCGCACGCCGCTGGTTGCCAACGGGCTGACCAAGATGTACGGCTCGCTGGAAGTGTTCACCGGTGTCGATCTGGCCATCGACCGCGGGTCACGGGTGGTGGTGCTGGGACTCAACGGTGCCGGCAAGACGACGCTGTTGCGGCTGCTGGCCGGTGTCGAGCAAGCCGACGCCGGGGCACTGGCGCCTGGACATGGTTTGAAAATCGGCTATTTCGCGCAGGAACACGACACCCTCGACGACGCCGCGACGGTATGGCAGAACATCCGGCACGCGGCGCCCGATTCCGGTGAGCAGGATTTGCGCGGTCTGCTGGGCGCGTTCATGTTCAGCGGGCCGCAGCTCGACCAGTTGGCCGGCACGCTCTCCGGCGGAGAGAAGACCCGGCTGGCGCTGGCCGGGCTGGTGGCATCCACCGCGAATGTGTTGTTGCTCGACGAGCCCACCAACAATCTCGATCCGGCTTCTCGCGAGCAGGTCCTCGACGCGCTACGCAGTTACACCGGCGCGGTCGTACTGGTCACGCACGATCCGGGGGCAGCCGAGGCGCTGGATCCGCAACGCGTCGTGCTGTTGCCCGACGGCACCGAAGACCATTGGTCTAACGAGTATCGGGATCTCATCGAGTTGGCCTGACGGCGATTTCGCGAAATCGGTCCGGCGATGACGACCGCTTCCTACGCTGATGCGCGTGGGGTTCAGTGAAGCGGGGAGGTGCCGATGAGGAAGTCGAAGAAAACACGCGACCAATTGCTGGTCGAGTTGCGCAGCGCGTATGAGGGTGGGGCCAGCATTCGCACGCTGGTGGCATCTACCGGCCGATCGTACGGATCAATTCACAGCATGCTGCGCGAGTCGGGCACGCCGATGCGCAGCCGCGGCGGGCCCAACCACCGCACCCGCACCCCCTAGTCACGCGCGAGCGTGCGTGCCCCCGGTGCGACACGCCGCGCTGATCCCGGGTTTGCGCACTCTCGCGCACACGCAAGGACAGCGAACTAGCTCTGCCGCACTGAGCTTTCGACCAAATCCAGCACGGCGGCAAGGCGCTGCACATCTTCACCCGATGCGAGCCGGGCTACCAACCCGTCCAGCACCAGGTCCAGGTAGCACTGCAGCACGTCGCTGGCCACGTCGTCGCGTAGCCGTCCGGCCTGCTTCTGCCGGCGTAGCCGATCGGTCGTCGCCGCGGCAAGTTCAGCGGAACGCTCGGTCCACCCCCGGCTGAACGCCGGGTCGTTGCGCAGCTTGCGGGCAATCTCCAACCGTGTGGCAAGCCAATCGAACTGGTCGGGCGCGGCGAGCAAGTCACGCATTACCTGGATCAGCCCCTCGCGGGATGCCACGGCCGCCATCCGCTCGGCATCCTCGCGCGCCAGTTCGAAGAACAGTGTGTCCTTGTCGCGGAAATGGTGAAAGATCGCACCCCGCGACAACCCGATGGCGCGCTCGAGCCGACGCACCGTCGCGTTCTCGTAGCCGTACTCGGCGAAGCAGTGGCGAGCGCCGTCGAGGATTTGACGGCGCCGGGCCGCCAGATGGTCCTGGCTGACCTTGGGCACAGGCGACGCCTAAGTCGTCGCGTGGCGACCCGCTGCGCCCGGCCGCGCCGCGCGTGCGATCGCCACTACTTTGACTTCAGCATGTTGCGCAGCACGTACTGCAAGATGCCGCCGTTGCGGTAGTAGTCGGCCTCACCGGGGGTGTCGATCCGCACCACCGCATCGAATTCGACCGGCTTGCCACCTTCCTTGCTGGCCTTGACGTGCACCGTCTTCGGTGTCTTGCCGTTGTTGAGCTCCTCGATACCGGTGATGTCGAACACCTCGGTGCCGTCGAGCCCCAGCGACTTGGCGTCCTTGCCCTCGGGGAACTGCAGCGGGATCACGCCCATGCCGATCAGGTTGGAGCGGTGGATGCGCTCGAACGACTCGACGATCACCGCCCGCACACCCAGCAACAGCGTGCCCTTGGCCGCCCAGTCCCGCGACGACCCGGACCCGTACTCCTTGCCGCCCAGCGCCACCAACGGAACACCTTGTGCCGCATAGTTTTGCGCCGCGTCGTAGATGAACGCCTGCGGGCCGCCATCCTGGGTGAAGTCGCGGGTGTAGCCACCGGCAACGTCGTCGAGCAGCAAGTTGCGCAACCGGATGTTGGCGAAGGTGCCGCGGATCATCACCTCGTGGTTACCGCGCCGCGACCCGAAGGAGTTGTAATCCTTGCGCTCGACGCCATGCTCGTCGAGGTACTGCGCCGCCGGAGTTCCCGGCTTGATGCTGCCCGCCGGCGAGATGTGGTCGGTGGTCACCGAATCGCCCAGCAGCGCCAGCACTCGGGCGCCGCTGATGTCGCTGACCGGCTCCGGGTCGGCCGACATCCCCTCGAAATACGGCGGCTTTCGCACGTAGGTCGAATCCGCGTCCCACGCAAAGGTATTGCCGCTGGGCGTGGGCAGGTTACGCCAGCGCTCATCGCCCTTGAACACGTCGGCGTAGTTCTTAGTGAACATCTCCTGGTTGATCGCCGACGCGATGGTGTCGGAGACATCCTTCTGCGACGGCCAGATGTCGCGCAAGAAAACGTCGTTGCCCTCTTTATCTGTACCGAGCGCTTGCGATTCGAAATCGAAGTCCATGCTGCCGGCCAGTGCGTAGGCGACCACCAGCGGGGGAGACGCCAGGTAGTTCATCTTCACGTCCGGGTTGATGCGGCCCTCGAAGTTGCGGTTGCCTGACAGCACCGCCGAGACCGAAAGGTCGTTGTCGTTGATCGCCTTCGAGATTTCCTCGGGCAGCGGGCCGGAGTTGCCGATGCACGTCGTGCAGCCGTAGCCGACCAGGTAGAAGCCCAGTTTTTCCAGATACGGCCACAGGCCGGCTTTTTCGTAATAGTCGTGAACAACCTGCGAGCCCGGGGCCATCGTGGTCTTCACCCACGGCTTTGAGGCCAACCCCTTCTCCACGGCGTTGCGTGCCAACAGCGCCGCGCCCAGCATCACCTCCGGGTTTGAGGTGTTGGTGCACGACGTGACCGCGGCGATCACCACCGCGCCGTGGTCGAGCACGAAGTCGCCCAGTTCCTTGGACTGCACCGAAACCGGGTTGCTGACACGGCCTTCGGAGTGGACAGCGGCCGACTTGGCCGCGGGGGTTTCGCCGTTCTCGGCGAACGACGTGTTGCGCACCGCATCGCTGGCCGGGAAAGTTTCGTCGACGGCCTCGTCGAGTTTCGTGTATTCCTGCTTGTCGGGATCGTCGCCGACGTAGTTCGGAATCTGCTCGCGGAAGGTGGCTTTCGCGTCGGAAAGCGCGATGCGGTCCTGCGGGCGCTTCGGCCCGGCGATTGACGGCACCACATCGGACAGGTTGAGCTCGATGTATTCGGAGAATGCCGGCTCGCGGGCCGGGTCGTGCCACATGCCCTGCTCTTTGGCGTATGTCTCGACAAGCGCCAACTGCTCGTCATCGCGCCCGGTGAACCGCAGGTAGTCGATGGTCTCCTGGTCAATCGGGAAAATCGCTGCGGTAGAACCGAATTCAGGGCTCATGTTGCCCAACGTGGCCCGGTTGGCCAACGGCACCTCGGCCACGCCCTCACCGTAGAACTCAACAAATTTGCCGACCACACCGTGTTCGCGCAGCATCTCGGTGACGGTGAGCACGACGTCGGTGGCGGTCACACCGGGCTGGATTTCACCGGTCAGCTTGAAGCCGACCACCCGCGGGATCAGCATGGACACCGGCTGACCGAGCATCGCGGCCTCGGCCTCGATGCCGCCAACGCCCCAGCCCAGCACGCCCAGGCCGTTGACCATCGTGGTGTGTGAGTCGGTTCCCACACAGGTGTCCGGGTAGGCAACCCCGTCGCGCTCCATCACCACGCTGGCCAGGTACTCGATGTTGACCTGGTGCACGATGCCCGTTCCGGGCGGCACCACCTTGAAGTCTTGGAAGGCGCCCTGCCCCCAACGCAGGAACTGGTAGCGCTCCCCGTTGCGCTCGTACTCGATCTCGACATTGCGCTCGAACGCATCGGCGCGGCCGAAAAGATCCGCGATCACCGAGTGATCGATCACCAGGTCGGCCGGTGCCAACGGGTTGACCTTTTCGGGGTTGCCGCCCAGTTCGCCGACGGCTTCGCGCATGGTGGCCAAGTCGACGATGCAGGGCACGCCGGTGAAGTCCTGCATCACCACTCGGGCCGGCGTGTACTGGATTTCGATGCTGGGCTCGGCCTCGGGGTCCCAGTTCGCGATGGCCTGGATGTGGTCCTTGGTGATGTTGCTGCCGTCCTCGTTGCGCAGCAGGTTTTCGGCCAGGACCTTGAGACTGTAGGGGAGTTTCTCGGTGCCCGGCACCGCGTCGAGGCGATAGATCTGATAACTCGTGTCGCCGACCTTCAAGGTGTTGCAGGCGTCGAACGAATTCACCGAATCCTTGCTGCTCACATCAACTCCCGTGATCTAGTTCGTCGGCGGCGACCCGCTGCGCTCGGCTACGCCGCAGTTGCGATCGCCGCTAGTTCTGCCCGCTGACGGGCCGTGTCAACGGGGTGGGACTACCCTAACAGTACGCTTGTCCTGCATTCCGGGCGCCTGCCCGTATCCGACAGTGTTGTCCCGTCGACGGCTGCTGTCACCGGTCATCGGCGCCGCGGGGTACGGTCTTGATCCGTGACCACCCCGCACGCGCCCGCATACATCCCGGGCGAGATCTGTGGCACCGTCGGCGCCGATCCGGCGACCCCGCCTGATCAATGCATGGCACTGGTCCGGGGGCAGATCGACGCCGAATCCGTCAGCGCTCCGGCGGCGGTCAAGCCGGCGCTACTCGAGGTGGTCAACCAGGCCCGTGGCGACGGCATCGACCTGAAGATCGTCGTGCTGGACCACAACCCGCAGAACGACCCGCCGCTGCGCGACGTCGCGACCGTGGTCGGTTCTGACCATCCGGACGCCACCGTGCTGGTACTCAGCCCGTCGTTCGTCGGCTCCTACAGCACGCACTTCCCGCGGTCGACGCTGGAAATCGGCGAAGACAACGCCAAGACCGGCAACCCGGTTGTCTCCGCACAGAATTTCCTGCACCAGTTGAATACGCCGCAGTTCCCCTGGGCGGCACTGACAATAGTGCTGTTGATCGGCGTACTGGCCGCCGTCGTCGGGACCCGGATTCTGCAGCTGCGCGGTAGGCGTTCAGCAACGCCCGAACAAGACGCCGAAACGCTGGACAGCCCGCCGGAGCGAAGCGTCTAACTCGCAATATGCGACATGTGTCGCATAGCCGCCCGCCAAAAGCCGATCGGCTTGGCAAATTAGCCAGGTCACCATTAGGTCACAATCATTTCAATTACAGAGTTGTAGTTTGTGACTAAAGTTTCCAATGAGCCACCTGTGACTTACGGTGCAGTTGATGTTTGTGTTCTTTTCGTGCTTCCAGTGACAACTGGGGCCGACGCCGTCCGTCCAGCGTTGAGCCATAGGGAGACTAATGAGGCGCATCCGCCGCGGCTCGCTTTCTCGATTGGCCCCGAGCCTTCGATTAGCCGCCAAGCTGGCGCGCCCGCTTGCCCCCGCGGGGCTCAGCGTGGTCGTGCTACTGGGCGCACCGGGGCTCGCGACGGCGGATCCCGGTGCGGCCCCGGACACTTTGGCGGCGCTGATCGCTGACGTCGCCAAGGCCGACCAACAGTTGCAGGATCTCAGCGCGGCCATCCGGACCGAACAGGAAAGCGTCAACAAGGCTCTGGTCGACGTGGAGACCGCGCGCGACAACGCCGCAACGGCCCAGCACGACGTCGAGGTCAGCCAGCAGGGCGTTAAGGATGCCACCGCCGCAATCAGCGCGGCCCAGCACCGGTTCGACAGTTTCGCCGCAGCCACCTACATCAATGGACCGTCGGACAGCTACCTCACCGCGGCTGGCCCCGATGACATCATCGCCACCGCTACGGCGGGTCGGGCGCTGGCTGCCAGTTCGCAGCGCGTGATGGACAACCTGCAACGGGCCCGCACCGAGCAGGTGAATAAGGAGTCCGCGGCACGATTGGCCAAGCAGAAGGCTGACAAGGCCGCTGCCGACGCCCAGTCCAGCCAGGACGCGGCGGTGGCGGCACTCACCAACGCCCACCGCAAGTTCGCCGAGCAGCAGCAGGAAGTAAACCGTCTGGGCGCCGAACGCGACGCGGCCCGGATCAGACTCGACGCCGCCCGCAATTGGTCGGCACCGGGGGGCGGACCAGGTTCCGGCCCGCGGGCGGCGTCGCCACCCGGTGACCGCTGGGACTCCGGCGCGCCGGGCGCGGCGGCAGCGCCGGCCCGGAACCAGGGTCAGTGGGACGGGGTGTGGGATCCCACCCTTCCGATGGTGCCCAGCGCCAACGTCCCCGGCGATCCGATCGCCGTGATCAACACCATCTTGGGCGTTTCGGCGACCTCATCGCAGCTCACCGCAAATATGGGGCACAAGTTTCTGCAGTCGGTGGGCCTCATCAAGCCGGACACCCCTGACCCGGGCATCACCAACGGCCGAATCCCGCGGGTCTACGGGCGGCAGGCGTCCGAATATGTGATCCGGCGCGGAATGTCGCAGATCGGGGTGCCCTATTCGTGGGGCGGTGGCAATGCCGCCGGCCCGAGCAACGGCATCGGCTCCGGCTCGGGCACGAACGGATTCGACTGCTCGGGTCTGGTGCTGTATTCGTTCGCCGGGGTGGGCATCAAGCTGCCGCACTACTCGGGCTCGCAGTACAACTTGGGCCGCAAAATCCCGTCCGCGCAGATGCGCCGCGGCGACGTGATCTTCTACGGCCCCGGGGGCAGCCAGCACGTGACGATCTACCTCGGTCAGGGTCAGATGCTCGAGGCTCCCGACGTCGGGCAGACGGTGAAGGTGTCCCCGGTGCGCACCAGCGGGATGACGCCCTACGTGGTGCGCTACATCGAGTACTGATAGTGAGAATATTTGTGCTGCACAAGGCATCTCGTGCGATCAAGGTGACCTTGACGGTGTCAGCTGTGATCGGACTGTTGGTTGCTCTGGCCGGTCCCGCCGCTGCTGAGGAAGGGGGATGGGATCCGACATTGCCGGCGACCATCAGCGCCGGTGCGCCGGGGGACCCGCTCGCCATCGCCAACGCCTCGTTGAACGCCACCGCCCAGGCGACCCAGAGCACGCTCGATCTGGGCCGGCAATTCCTCGGCGGGCTCGGAATCAACCTGGGTGGGAGCAGCAACGCGAGCACTGCGCCGACCCGGATTCCCCGGGTGTACGGCCGTCAGGCCGTCGAGTATGTGATCAAACGTGGGTCGTCGCAGATGGGGGTGCCGTATTCGTGGGGTGGCGGCACCCCCAACGGCCCCAGCAAGGGCGTGGACTCCGGCGCAGACACCGTCGGCTTCGACTGCTCGGGCTTGATGCGGTATGCCTTCGCCGGGGTTGGCGTGTTGATCCCGCGATTCTCCGGTGATCAGTACACCGCTGGTCGACACATTCCACCGGCGCAGGCCAAACGCGGTGACCTGATCTTCTACGGTCCTGGCGGCGGTCAACACGTCACGATGTATTTGGGGCAGGGCCAGATGCTGGAAGCATCCAGTATCGCCGGCAAAGTCACGGTCAGTCCGGTGCGGACCGCCGGGATGACGCCGTTCGTGACCCGGATCATCGAGTACTGAGGATTTTTTGGTGGCGAGCGTGCGCGTTTGTACGCGACACGCCGATGGTTGCCGTACATCCATGCACGCTCGCGCCCCGAAGGCATGCGGCGTCGACGGAACCCGGGCGGCCTGGAATAGTTGAACGCGGGCACGCCGCTGCCCCGCGACGTTCGTCGTGCGAGCAGTCGTGTCTGGATAGAGAGCTGTGGAAGGGTTGTACCGATGACATCAGCAGGTGGCGCCAGCGGGTACTCGGGTCCGGGCGGGCCACCGACGACGCCCGCGCACGCGGCGCCGCCGGGCGGTGGCAACGGGCTGGCTGCCGAGGTACACACCCTGGAACGGGCCATTTTCGAGGTCAAGCGGATCATCGTGGGCCAGGACCAGTTGGTGGAGCGGATGCTGGTCGGCTTGCTGTCCAAAGGCCATGTGCTGCTCGAAGGTGTGCCCGGCGTGGCCAAGACCCTGGCGGTGGAAACCTTCGCCCGGGTGGTCGGCGGGACGTTCGCCCGCATCCAGTTCACGCCGGACCTGGTGCCCACCGACATCATCGGTACCCGGATCTACCGGCAGGGCAAGGAAGAGTTCGACACCGAACTCGGCCCGGTGGTGGTCAACTTCCTACTCGCCGACGAGATCAACCGGGCGCCGGCCAAGGTGCAGTCCGCGCTGTTGGAGGTCATGCAGGAGCGCCACGTCTCCATCGGTGGCAAGACCTTCCCGCTGCCCAACCCGTTTTTGGTGATGGCCACCCAGAACCCGATCGAGCATGAAGGTGTCTACCCGCTGCCCGAGGCTCAGCGGGACCGCTTCCTTTTCAAGATCAACGTCGGCTATCCCTCTCCGGAGGAGGAGCGCGAGATCATCTACCGGATGGGCGTGACGCCTCCCCAGCCCAAGCAGATCCTCGACACCGGCGACCTGCTGCGGCTGCAAGAAATCGCATCCAACAACTTCGTGCACCACGCACTGGTCGACTATGTGGTGCGCGTTGTCACCGCCACCCGCCACCCTGAACAACTCGGAATGAACGACGTCAAGAGCTGGATCTCGTTCGGCGCATCCCCGCGTGCTTCACTGGGCATCATCGCCGCGTCGCGTTCGCTGGCGTTGGTGCGGGGCCGTGACTACGTGATCCCGCAGGACGTCGTCGAGGTCATTCCCGACGTGTTACGGCACCGACTGGTGCTCACCTACGACGCCCTCGCCGACGAAATCTCCCCGGAGATCGTCATCAACCGCGTTCTGCAGACGGTAGCCATGCCGCAAGTGAATGCCGTTCCACAGCAAGGACATTCGGTGCCTCCGGTGATGCAGGGTGCTGCGACCGCGGCTAGTGGTCGGTGACTGATCCCGAGGCGCGGGCGGTAGTCCATCCGCCGTCGATGCAACGCGGCAACATCGACGACCCGAAGCTGTCGGCAGCGCTGCGGACCCTTGAGCTGACCGTCAAACGCAAGCTCGACGGCGTCTTGCACGGTGATCACCTCGGCTTGATTCCCGGTCCCGGGTCTGAGCCGGGGGAGTCGCGCGAGTATCAGCCCGGTGACGACGTCCGCCGGATGGACTGGGCGGTCACCGCGCGTACCACTCACCCCCATGTCCGGCAGATGATTGCCGACCGCGAACTGGAGACCTGGTTGGTGGTCGACATGTCGGCCAGCCTGGACTTCGGTACCGCAGTCTGCGAGAAACGCGATCTGGCGGTCGCGGCCGCGGCCGCCATCACGTTCCTCAACAGTGGCGGCGGCAACCGGCTCGGCGCGCTTGTTGCCAACGGCGCGCAGACAATCCGGGTGCCGGCCCGCTCCGGGCGCCAGCATGAGCAGACGCTGCTGCGCACCATCGCCACCACGCCCAAGGCGCCGGTCGGAGTGCGCGGTGATCTGGCAGCGGCCATCGATGCGCTGCGCCGGCCGGAGCGTCGCCGCGGAATGGCCGTGATCATCAGTGACTTCCTCGGCCCGATCAACTGGATGCGCCCGTTGCGCGCGATCGCGGCCCGCCATGAGGTGCTCGGCATCGAAGTGCTCGACCCTCGCGACGTCGAGCTGCCCGACGTCGGCGACGTCGTCCTACAGGACGCCGAATCCGGGGTCACCCGGGAGTTCACCATCGACGCGCAGCTGCGTGACGACTTCGCCAAGGCCGCGGCGGCTCATCGCGCCGAGGTGGCCCGCACGCTCCGCAGCTGCGGAGCGCCGCTGCTGTCGTTGCGCACCGACCGCGACTGGATCGCCGACATCGTCCGCTTCGTCGAATCGCGGCGCCGCGGTGCATTGGCGGGGCGCCAATGACACTGCCGTTGCTCGGGCCGATGACCCTGACCGGGTTCGCCCACGCGTGGTGGTTTCTGTTCCTGCTGGTGGTTCTCGGGATCGTCGCGCTCTACATCATCGCCCAGGTGTCCCGGCAGCGCCGGATGCTGCGCTTCGCCAACATGGAGCTGCTGGAAAGCGTGGCGCCCAAGCAGCCCACCCGCTGGCGGCATCTGGCGGCGATCCTGCTGTCGGCGGCCTTGGTGCTGTTGACCATCGCGATGGCCGGCCCCACCCACGATGTGCGGATTCCGCGCAACCGCGCGGTGGTGATGCTGGTGATCGACGTGTCGCAGTCCATGCGCGCCACCGACGTCGACCCCAACCGCATGGTGGCCGCGCAGGTGGCCGCCAAGGAGTTCGCCGGCGAGCTGACTCCGGGGATCAACCTGGGATTGATCGCCTACGCCGGGACGGCGACGGTCCTGGTGCAGCCGACCACTAACCGGGAGGCGACCAAAGTCGCGCTGGACAAGTTGCAGTTCGCTGACCGCACGGCCACCGGCGAAGGCATCTTCACCGCGCTGCAGGCCATCGCCACCGTCGGCGCGGTGATCGGCGGCGGCGACACCCCGCCGCCGGGTCGCATCGTGTTGTTCTCCGACGGTAAGGAAACGGTGCCGACCAATCCGGACAACCCCAAGGGCGCGTTCACCGCGGCGCGCACCGCCAAGGACCAGGGCGTGCCGATCTCCACGATTTCTTTCGGCACCCCTTACGGGTTCGTCGACATCAACGGCCAGCGCCAGCCGGTTCCCGTCGACGACACGACGATGAAAAAGGTTGCCGAGCTCTCCGGCGGCAACAACTACAGTGCCTCGAATCTGCAGCAGCTCAAAGAGGTCTACGCAACTTTGCAACAGCAGATCGGCTACGAGACGATCCGCGGCGACGCCAGCGTCGGCTGGCTGCGGCTTGGCTCGTTGATCCTGGCGCTGGCCGCCTTGGCGGCGCTGCTGATCAATCGCAGATTACCTACGTAACTTGCCGCCGAGTGGCCAGTTAATGCACGCGTCCGCCCAAAAGGCGTGTCACAAGTGGCCGCTCGACGATGCGATAGGTTGTCGGGGTGACTGACACGGGGAGGCCACCGTTCGTGGCTCGATCAGTACTGGTGACGGGCGGAAACCGGGGGATCGGTCTGGCGATCGCGCAGCGGCTGACCGCCGACGGCCACAAGGTGGCAGTCACGCACCGCGGATCCGGGGCGCCCGAGGGGTTGTTCGGTGTCGTGTGCGACGTCACCGACAACGCGGCCGTCGACCGCGCCTTCAAGGAGGTCGAGGAGCACCAAGGCCCGGTCGAGGTGCTGGTGTCCAATGCCGGCATATCCAAGGATGCGTTTCTCATCCGAATGACCGAGGAGCGGTTCGAGGAGGTCATCAACGCCAACCTCACCGGGGCCTTCCGGGTGGCCCAGCGCGCCTCGCGCAGCATGCAGCGCAAGCGTTTCGGCCGGATCATCTTTATCGGGTCGGTCTCCGGCAGTTGGGGCATCGGCAACCAGTCCAACTACGCGGCCGCCAAGGCCGGCCTGATCGGCATGGCCCGCTCGATCTCCCGGGAGCTGTCCAAGGCCAACGTGACCGCGAATGTGGTGGCGCCGGGCTACATCGACACCGAGATGACCCGTGCCCTGGACGAACGGATCCAGGAGGGTGCGCTGGACTTCATCCCGGCCAAGCGGGTCGGCACCGCCGCTGAGGTCGCCGGGGCGGTCAGCTTCCTGGCGTCCGAGGACGCCAGCTACATCGCCGGCGCCGTGATCCCGGTCGACGGCGGCATGGGCATGGGCCACTGAAGACTTCGACACAAACACTTAGGACGGACATGGCAGGACTGCTCGAAGGCAAACGGATTCTGGTCAGCGGGATCATCACCGACGCGTCGATCGCGTTCCACATCGCCCGGGTAGCGCAGGAAGAAGGCGCGGAGCTGATCTGCACCGGGTTTCAGCGGATGCGCTTGATCGAGCGCATTCTCGGCCGGCTACCGCAAAAGCCGCCGCTGCTCGAGCTTGACGTGCAGGACGAGAAGCACCTGGACAGCCTGGCCGATCGGGTCGCCGAGATGATCGGCGAGGGCACCAAGCTGGACGGCGTGGTGCACTCGATTGGTTACATGCCGGAGACCGGGATGGGCATCAACCCGTTCTTCGATGCACCGTATGAGGATGTCGCCAAAGGCATTCACATCTCGGCATATTCGTATGCGTCGCTGGCCAAGGCGCTGCTGCCGATCATGAGTCCAGGCAGCGCAATCGTGGGTATGGATTTCGACCCGACGCGGGCGATGCCGGCCTACAACTGGATGACGGTGGCCAAGAGCGCGCTGGAGTCGGTGAACCGGTTCGTCGCGCGGGAGGCCGGTCAGTACGGTGTGCGCTCCAATCTCGTTGCGGCCGGGCCAATTCGAACGCTTGCTATGAGCGCGATCGTCGGTGGTGCACTCGGCGAGGAGGCCAGCGGCCAGATGCAGTTGCTCGAGCAGGGCTGGGACCAGCGCGCGCCGATTGGCTGGAACATGAAAGACCCGACCCCGGTCGCCAAGACGGTCTGCGCCGTGCTGTCCGACTGGCTACCGGCCACCACGGGCGACATCATCTACGCCGACGGCGGAGCGCACACCCAGTTGCTCTGATGGACTTTGACGCCGTCCTGCTGCTGTCGTTCGGCGGACCCGAGGGCCCCGAGCAGGTGCGGCCTTTCCTGGAGAACGTCACCCGCGGCCGCGGTGTGCCGCCGGAGCGTCTCGACGAAGTCGCCGAGCACTATCTGCATTTCGGTGGAGTGTCGCCGATTAACGGCATCAACCGCGCACTGGTCACCGAGCTACGTGCCGAACTAGCCGACCGCGACTTGGATCTGCGGGTGTATTTCGGTAACCGCAACTGGGAGCCCTACGTCGAAGATGTCGTCGCGACCATGGGAGACAACGGCATTCGCCGCGCTGCGGTGTTCACCACGTCGGCGTGGAGCGGTTACTCCAGTTGCACCCAATATGTCGAGGACATCGCCCGGGCGCGCAGAGCAGTCGGCCCCTCCGCACCGGACCTCGTCAAGCTGCGGCCCTACTTCGACCATCCGCTGTTTGTGCAGATGTTCGCCGAGGCGGTCGCCGCTGCCGCCGACACCGTGCCGGCAGACGCGCGACTGGTGTTCACTGCACACTCCATCCCGATAGCTGCCGATCAGCGCTGCGGCCCGCGCCTATACAGCCGCCAAGTCGGCTATGCCGCCAGGCTGGTCGCTGCCACCGCCGGATACCGGAACTATGACGTGGTCTGGCAGTCGCGATCGGGCCCGCCTCAGGTTCCGTGGCTGGAACCAGATGTGGCCGACCATCTTTCAACGCTCGCCGACACCACGTCTGTGATCGTCTGCCCGATCGGCTTTGTCGCCGACCACATTGAAGTGGTGTGGGATCTCGACCATGAGCTGCGGAAGCAGGCTGATGCGGCGGGCATGGCTTTCGTGCGGGCCGCCACACCCAACGCGGATCGCCGATTCGCGCGGCTGGCCATCGATTTGATCGATGAACTGCGCGACGGCCGCCGTCCTACCCGTACGACGGGTCCCGACCCGGTGCCCGGCTGCGGGGCGAGTGTTAACGGCATACCGTGCGGGCCGCCGCATTGCGCGGCCGAGTGGTCGGCCGCGCTCAGCCCTGCCACGCCGACTGCAGAATCGCGCTGATCGCAGCCATCCGCGCAGAACGCACCACGGTGGCCAGCGGTTGCAGCGCGGCGCTTGCGATTTGTGCTTCCGATGACGACTGCGTCGTGGTCCGGCTCAATTCGGCGCTGACGGTCACGATCGCGTCGACGTGCGCCGCGGTCTCCAGTACCCGCACGGCGCGCGGCGGCGCGTGGTCGGGAATACGATGACAGCGCGTGGTTTCCAGCTGCTGCTCGACGAGTCCGCGCGGGTCGTCGACATCCGAGCCGGCCGAGCCAAGACCGATGGCGCCGAGCGCTTCTGCGGCCGACCGTACCGCTGACCGTAGCCCATATTCGGCTTCGCCGAGCTCGTCGTGGTCGTGTACCGGCAAGCCGGTCAGTGAGTAGACCGTCCACGACAGCCCATCCGATTCCGGGGCATCGGTGTCCGCGTCGGATTCGTCATATCGGAAATCGGGAACTAACCCGACGGCCACCGTGGAGTCGTTGCGGTCAGACACCACTACCGCCTCACCGGCCGCCAGCGCCTCGCGCTCGAACTGCGTGCCGGCAGCCAGCCCGCGAACATCACCGGGCACCGGCAATACCAGGTTGATCGCGGGCGCGGACATCGGCGGCCGGCCGGCCGCGGTGCGCAGAGTTTGCAGCAGCGACACCGCGCCGGTGTTGTCCAGATCCGGCCACGGCAGACCAGTGTACCCGGCCGCGACAGCATCATATGCGGTGACGGATTGCGCTGGCGCCCAAAGCGATAACGCATCGAGGACATCATCGGGCGCGGCCTTGCCGGCGAGCCAGGCATTGGCCCATACCGACAGCGAAGCGCTGGGGCACCACATGATCCGCAGTCTAGTTGTTGTTCGCCGTGATCGACGTGCCGCGCGTTATCCTGGCGGCATGCCCGCCGCCCTGATTTGGCTGATCTTCGCGCTGGGCCTCGCTGGTGCCGAGGCGCTGACCGGCGACATGTTCTTGTTGATGCTCGGCGGCGGGGCGCTGGCAGCGGCCGGAAGCAGTTGGCTTTTGGACTGGCCGGTCTGGGCCGACGGCGCGGTGTTCGCAGTGGTTTCCGTCCTGCTGCTGATCCTGGTCCGACCGGGGCTGCGGCGACGGTTGACCCCTGCGAAAGACGCGCAGACCGGTGTTCAGGCGCTGGAAGGCAAAAGTGCGCTCGTGCTCGATCGGGTCGCGCGCCATGAGGGCCAGATAAAGCTGGGCGGCGAGGTGTGGACGGCACGGCCGTTCAACGACGGCGACGTCTACGAGCCCGGCGACCAGGTGACCGTCATGCACATCGACGGAGCCACCGCCGTGGTCTGGAAGAACGTCTAACAGAGAGGAATCGGAAGAATGCAAGGTGCAGCTGCCGGTTTGGTGTTTCTCGCGGTCCTGGTGATTTTCGCGGTCATCATTGTGGCCAAGTCCATCGCGCTGATCCCGCAGGCCGAGGCGGCGGTGATCGAGCGGCTGGGCCGCTACAGCCGCACGGTCAGCGGGCAGCTGACGCTGCTGGTGCCGTTCATCGACCGCATCCGCGCCCGCATTGACCTGCGCGAGCGGGTGGTGTCGTTCCCGCCGCAACCGGTGATCACCGAGGACAACCTGACGCTGGCCATCGACACCGTGGTCTACTTTCAGGTCACCAATCCGCAGGCGGCGGTCTACGAGATCAGTAACTACATCGTCGGCGTCGAGCAGTTGACCACCACCACGTTGCGCAACGTGGTCGGCGGGATGAACCTGGAGCAGACCTTCACCTCGCGCGATCAGATCAACCAGCAGTTGCGCGGTGTCCTCGACGAAGCCACCGGCCGCTGGGGTTTGCGGGTGGCCCGTGTCGAGTTGCGCAGCATCGACCCGCCGCCGTCGATCCAGGCGTCGATGGAAAAGCAGATGAAGGCCGACCGGGAGAAGCGGGCGATGATCTTGACCGCCGAAGGCCAGCGGGAGTCGGCGATCAAACAGGCCGAGGGGCAGAAGCAGTCGCAGATCCTCCAAGCCGAAGGCGCCAAGCAGGCTGCGATCCTGGCCGCCGAGGCCGACCGGCAGTCGCGGATGCTGCGCGCGCAAGGCGAGCGGGCGGCTGCCTATCTGCAGGCTCAGGGCGAGGCCAAGGCGATCGAGAAGACATTCGCCGCGATCAAGGCTGGCCGGCCTACCCCGGAGCTGCTCGCCTATCAGTATCTGCAGGTTTTGCCACAGATCGCCCAAGGCGAGTCGAGCAAGGTGTGGGTCGTACCCAGCGATTTCGGTTCAGCGCTGCAGGGTTTCACCAAACTGTTGGGCGCCCCCGGCGATGACGGGGTCTTTCGCTACCAACCGTCACCGGTCGAGGATGATCTGCCCAAGCCGGAGGATGACAGCGATGAGATCGCCGATTGGTTCTCCACTGAAACCGATCCAAAGATCGTCGAGGCGGTGGCCAAAGCCGAAGCCGACGCACGCAAGCCGGTGGAGGGTACGATCGGGCTTCCACCGGAACTGCATCGGTGAGGTGAGTGCGTTGACATCCCCAAAAACGTATGCGGCGCTGGCCGTTTTCCAGGCAGGCGATGCCGTGGCGTGTGCCATCCCGCTGCCGTACATCGCGAAATCCTTGGATACGCTGGATGTTCCGCAAAACATCCGGTGGATTCTTCCGGTGGCCAAAGCCGCCTCCGTCATCGGGTTGCTGTCGGTTACCCGGATTCCAGGACTGGCGCGGCTTACGACGGCGATGCTGACGCTCTACTTTGTGCTTGCTGTCGGGGCGCACATCCGTGCCCGCGACCGAGTCGTGAATGCAGTTCCGGCGGCGTCATTTTTGGCGATGTACGCAGTGCTGACGGCGAAGGGCCCGAGTCGGGGTCAGTGACCCGCGGCGTGAACAAGTAACGGCTGCCGCGGAAACGGTCGTGGTGTTTCCGCGGCAGCCGTCATTGGCGGTGATCAGGGGCCGGGTGAGGCTGGCCGTCGTCATGCCCGCCCGTTGAGTCGCAGCTCGACGATCGGCAGAGGCGTGTCGGTTTCGGTGATCGGGGCGCCCAGCGTCTGCTCGAGCACGGGCTTGAACTGTTCCCAGGCGCGCGGGCGATGGGAGATGTATTCCGCAAGCGCCTGATCTGCCTCCGCCGTATCCAGCACCCGCGCGGTTGCTCGCGCAGGCGCGCGGCTCCCCGCGTAGACCCGCACGTGCGGGTTGACCTGGATATTGCGGAACCATTGAGCTTTTTCGCCGAAGCCCGCGACGACGACATAGCGGTCGGATGCGGGATGCCCGATGACTTCGAGCACGACGTAACGCCGCGCACCGGACTTGCGGCCGATGTGTTCCAGCATCAGCAGACGTGACCCGAACAACGCTCCGGCATGGGCCTTGTAGATCCAGATCGGTGCGCGCATAAGCCGGCGCGACCGCAGGATCCGTGCGCCAACCGCGGCAAAGAGCGAGGATGGATGTGTGGTGGACATGAAACCTCCGTTTCTTGGTGGGTTAGACGTCGCTGGCAAGTCCGTCACGATAGATAGCGAAAACTTCGCTCGCCCAACGTGTTATGCCGTCCGCCGAGAGCGGGTCGACACCGAGCACTTCGGCCAGCCGCGAGCGCAGCGTCAGCACCGCCAGGTCGTTGACCAACAGGAACGCGGCCCGCATGTCGGGGTCAGCGCCCGGACTGGCGGTTCCGGCGGCGACCATGGCGTCGAGGATGTCGCGGCTGAGGCGGTGCAATCGCGCGAACAATGCTGTCCCAGCTGCACCGCCGCTGATCAGCAACCGGCTCAGATAAGCCGGGATCGCCGAGTCAGGTGGCAGATGGGTGGTCAAGCCGTCGAGCATGCTGGGCACTGTGGCGGGATCCAGGCCGGAAGTCGCGGTGCGCGTGGCCATTTCAGTCAGCACCGCCTCAAGACTGCTGACGACGTGATCGTCGACGGCCGCCACCAAGCCGTCCTTGGAACCGTAGTGGCGCACCAGCAGGGCCGGCGACACCCGTGCGGCGGCGGCGATGTCGCGCATTGTGACGCCGTCTTGACCACGGGCGGCGAACAGCGCCAGCGCCTCGTCACGGATGCGGGCCCGCGCCGTGCGATCATCCGGCGACGGTAAATGCATGTTTACAATTGTAAACAATTGTTTAGTCGGTGCCAAATGGGTGCCGCTCTGCGGATGAATCGGGTCGTTCTGGGTACGCCATGTCCTGATGAGCACTGGACGCCGCGCGGCCGGCCGTAAACGTCGGCACAAAAGAAAATGGAAACGACGCGAGATCCGGGTCGCCGACCAGGAGGCGATGCGGCGGTCGATCGCCGGTACTGCCGTCGGGAGCTTCACGGAGTGGTACGACTTCGGCGTCTACGGCTACCTAGCAACGACGATCGCGCAGGTGTTTTACCCGACCGACAGTTCCAGCGCAGTCGGCCTCTTGGCCACCTTCGGCACGCTGGCGGCAGCTTTCCTCGTGCGCCCGCTCGGCGGGTTCATCTTCGGCCCGCTCGGCGACCGTATCGGACGCAAACAGGTGCTGGTAATCACCATCTTGCTGATGACTGCGGCCACCACGGCCACGGGGGTGCTACCGGGCTACAACGCCATCGGCATCTGGGCCCCGATCCTGCTCGTCGTCACTCGAATCCTCCAGGGCCTCTCCACCGGCGGTGACTACGTCGGCGCGATGACTTACATCGGTGAGAATGCCCCCGACCGCAAACGCGGCATGATGGCCGGATTCTTGCCGGTCGGCACGATGAGCGGGTTCGTGGTCGGAGCGGTCGTGGTGACCGGATTGCAGACTGTCCTGCCGACCGACGCGATGCTGAGTTGGGGCTGGAGAATCCCGTTTCTGGTGAGTGCCCCGCTCGCCGTCGTCGCGGTATACATGCGATGGCGCCTTGAAGAATCGCCGGACTACGAGAACAAGGATGAAAGTGAGCGGGGATCCAGCGAAGGCGCGGGGCGACAGTTCAGGCAGACGGTCGTGGAGCAATGGAAGCCACTGCTGGTCTGCATGGGTCTGGTGCTGACGTTCAGCGTCAGCAGCTACATGCTCAGTGGCTACCTGCCCACCTATCTCAAGAAGACGGCACGCGTCGATGAGACGGCCGCACTGATGATGATCCTGCTGGTGCTGGTCATCCTGCTGTCTGCCGTGGTCTTTGTCGGAAAGTTGTCCGACCACATCGGTGTCAAACCGATCATGTGGACCGGCTGCGGGTTGCTCATCGCAGTATCGATCCCGGCATTCCTGCTCATCCGATTCGGCGGCAGCTACCCGGCGGTGTTCATTGGCGTACTGCTCGTCGGGCTCATGCTGCTTTGTTTCAACGGCACCCAGCCATCCATGTTGCCGGCGCTCTTTCCAACGGATGTGCGCTACGGCGCGGTGGCGATCGGATTCAACATCTCGGTGTCGGCTTTCGGCGGCACCACCCCACTGATCGCCGAGTCGCTGATCTCCATTACCGGCAGTCAGATGGTGCCTGCTTACATGCTGATGGTCGCTGGCGTGGTCGGCGCGATCACTTTGCTCTTCACGCCCGAAATGGCCGGCAGGAGGCTGCCGGGATCCGGACCTTCGGTCGAAAACGAGCAGGAGGCGCGGGAATTGGCCGCAGACGTGTAGTGCCCCGGGTGTTGCGGTTAAACCGGCGGTTTGGTGGGGTCCGGGCGAAGATCACGTAGTCGGGGCAGGTCGGGATCTGACTGCACGTACTCGGTGACCGCCTCGGGTTCGATCAACCCGTAGCGGACCTGCAAGTCGACTGGATTCAGGCCGAAGTATCGGGCCACCTTGATCAGGTTGTCGGCGCTGATCAGCCTGTTCTCGCGTGCCGCCTTGTAGTACGCGGACTTGCGGTAGCCGAAGGCCTCATAGACTTCGGTCGCGGCCAGCGGTCTGCCGACCAGATAGGGCAGCACCACCGCAGGATCCTTGTCGCGGTCATCCATGATCTTGAACTTTAATACTCGGCATGGAGTTGTTGTCCCTCCGCCATGCAGAGCTGGCGACCCGGTTGGCGGGCGCGTGTTATGGACGGCGCGCGCCGTCTTGAGGTAGTGGGGCATCAAGCTATGGTGGTAGCCGGCGGTTTTACGCGCCGTCATCCGAGGACCGCCAAGCTAGCAAACCAGCGGGGGAGGATCAGTGGACATCGTCATGGGTATGTCGATGGCGCCCGAGACGGTCCGCATGGTGCTGGTCGAGGGCGAAAACGCCGACGGGCTGACCGTCGATGAGGACGACTTCGATGTAGCCACCGTCGATGACTCGGCGAACTCTGGCGCGGCCGATCAAGTGATCGCCGCCATCCTGGGCACCCGGGAGAGCGCGGCCGAAGGCGACCACCACCTCGCGTCGACCGGAGTGACGTGGACGGATCCGGTGGAAGCCGCGGCACTGCGCGACGCGCTGGCCGCCCACAAAGTCGAGAACGTCATGTTGGTCTCGGCCTTCTTGGCCGCCGCCGCTCTGGCTCAGACCGCCGGCAGCGCTGTCGGGTATGCGCATACCGGGCTGCTGTTCCTCGAGCCAGATACTGCGACGTTGGCTATTGTCGACACCGCTGACGGCTCAATCGTCGATGTACGCCGACAGCCAATGCACAGCGCCGACGCGCCCACCGCGTTGGCCGAGATGATGGACGGGCTCGACACCCTGAATGGGCGGCCGGACGGGGTTTTCGTCGTCGGCTGCGGTGTCGACGTCACAGCGATCAGGCCCCAGTTGGAGACGGCGACGGCACTTCCGGTGAGTGGTCCAGAAGATCCCGAGACGGCGCTGGCGCGCGGGGCGGCATTAGCGTCGGCCAATTCGCTGCTGTTCTCGTCATCGACCACGGCATTGGCCTATTCGCAAGTGCATGACTGGACGACGGCTGAGCGAATCGACGTCTCCGCCGACACCGGCCGGACCGAAATTCGTGCATACAGCATCGCGGCGGACGACGACGCTTTCGCCGGCGAAGATGCCGAGCTCAACGCTGACGAGAACGACTACGGACGCAGGCCGTTCCTGGTGGCGCTCAGCGTCATGATGGTCTTCTTCGCCGGGATCCTGGCACTGGTCGTTTCGCTGGCTGTTGCCGTGCGCCCGGCGGTCAGTCAGCAGCCAAGCCCGGGCGGAAATCTCGTTGTGCCGGCTGAGCAGGTCCCGGCGCCTCCGCCAGCGTCGCTGAACAAAATCGAGCCGCCAGTGCGCGAGGCGCAGCCACTACCTGGAAACGCGCCGATCCCGGATGCGATACCGGCGGTTCCGGCACCCGCCCCGGAGGCTTCCGCCCCGGCGCCCGTTCATGTGCCCGCTGCCTCCGTCCCCGCTCCGCAGGCCCCGGCGCCCGCGCCCGAGGCCCCGGCGCCTGCCCCCGATGCGCTGGCTCCTGTTCCGGCGGCGCCGGCGCCTGCGCCCGCGGCTCCTGCACCTGTGCCGATAGCTCCGGTGCCGGTACCGGTGCCGGTGCCGATGGCGCCGCTCGCTCCCCGGCTACCGCCAATCTTCCATCCGCCGGTACAGAGCCCGCCGTCGCAGCGCCTACCGCAGCGTCCGGCCTGGCGGCCCGGCGGTGGTTCGCGAAACCGGGGCGGGTGGCAGCCCGGCGGTGGTAATCGCGGCGGTGGTGGCGGCATCGGAATCGGTGGCGGCCACGGTGGCTTTGGCGGTGGTCACGGCGGCTTCGGCGGTGGTTTTGGAGGTGGCGGGCACGGCAGAGGCCGCTGACCCTACGCGGTTCCGCCCGCGATCATTGCATTCGGATTCGCCGAAATTTGCGCACTAAAGCGGGGCGGCGGCCGGACAGATCGTGTGGTCCTGGCGGCGGCGGTCACCCTCGACCTAGCACGTTCGTCACGGCGTTTCGCGATCTGCATCACCAACCATGCCAGACCTCACCAGACCCAGCAGCCCCTGCAGTCGCTGGCCTAAGGATTACTGCCTTCTCAACCTCGATAGCGCATGCGATATCGCTCAAGAGGCGACCGCTCTAGATATCACATACGCTATCGCTTTCAAGCAAGAGGTCATGGACGGCCCGGGCCGGTGCTGGTGTGATTGCCGGTAGCCCAGTGGCCAGCGAGGCCAAACCAGCTGTCGGCTCACACTCGAGGGGTTCTGACGAGGTCAAGTCCCACTATTCTGGGCAAGGCCTAACGACAGTCTTTTGGACCCCTATGGGTATCTCTTCTGGTGGCGAGGGTGCGCCCGGTACTCCATCGATTGCTTGCGCCGCAATGGCCACCGCTTGCCTGCCCAATATGCGCTCAAATAGAGAACACTAAATGTTCCTATGCTGACGATTGAGATGATGTAGAACTGCAGCCGCTGTCCGCGCGCAACCGAATAACCCCAGCTTCCGTCGCCATATCCGTACCCGGCAGCTATTATTACAAACGCAGACGCCGCAACGGGTGCCATCAATGACGGTTTGTCTTCTGATTTCACGATCACGCAAAGAATGCATATAAGTAGAGTGAATATCAATAGCCACCATGACTTCTTTGCGGTGGCAATTCCCCCGTAAGAATCAGGAGCCGGATCATAGTCAGGGTCATTACGGTGAAGCGAAGGGCTACCTTTGGATGCGGGGTCAGGTAGGGCATCAGAGACGTGAAACGCATAAACTTTGTCGTGAACCTTGATATACGGTGTGAAAGCGTAAGCAGTGACTAGCATCCAAACCACTCCGAACAGCGAAACGCCTATGCCCAGCTTCCAATCAGGAATCGAAGCAAGGAATGCGCAAATTACCGCCGACGCTGTGCCGCCCCAATAGACGCGCCTTTCCCAGCTTCGGCCGCGCTGCAAAAAGAGCTGCGGCAGCACGGCCACGGCCAATGAAGCCAGTGTTGCGATAAAGAAGATTAGGGTAGTTGGTTGGTCAAGCGAAGGCGACGATGCCACTTCAGCTGCCTGCATCCGGGTTATTCCTATCATCGCTAATTCGTAAGCCACTTATAGCCATGCTCAGCCAACCATTCGCCGCCGAATGCGCCGCCGGCGCCACCAGCTAATGCAAACAAAAACGCGCCGGGTGGACCTCCGACCATCGCGCCGACTGGGCCGAGCGCTTCAGCGCCGGCCCACATGCCAGCAAAACCGCCGGCGGCTTTTACTCCGACCTCCACGGGCGACTTATGCTCTCCAAATATCTCATAGGCCGCTGTCCCGAGTTCGAGGACACTGCCGACGGCGCCAATCCGGCCGCCAAGCTTTCGCAAGGATTCAACGTCTTGAGCGTTATAGGCAGCCGCCTCTGGGGTCCAGTGCCTGCCGTGATCCTCCACTAACCCGGCATATCTTTCAATACTTTTTTCCCCAGCTTCGAATGGCTTACTGCCTGCTGCTGCAGCTTCCACGTATTCCTTGGGAATCTTTCCGTGCGACAAATCCTCCGCCACTTTGCAGGCGCCGTCCGGCGTCATGCCCGCTTGCTGGAGCTGCGCCTGTAGGTTCACTAGCGCATTGGCACGGTCCGTTGCTTCCATCTCATCCATCAGCTGGGTCGCTTGGTCCGGTGTCATCATATTTTGGTGCCAAGACAAATTGCCGTTCTCTAAATCTTGCTGCAATTTGAGTCTGGCCTGTGCCCGGGTCCGGGCATCGCCCCCGAGAACCGGATCTTTGGCCGCCACCGGACCGGTCGAATGGAGCACGTTGTAATCATCGAGACGCTCACCGGCCAGCCGTCGCGCTTGAGCGCGATCATGCACATCAACCGCGTTTCTGCCCGGGTCGTTGATCGATGGATCAGTAATGATCTTGTAGTCGCGCAGCCGAGCTTCGGCATCGGCCTCTTCTTGGCTGAAGTGCCCAGGCTGTCCTATGCCAGTCAGTGAGTCGCTGCGTCCCTCCGCCTTCGCCTTGTCGACCAACGCTTGATCCCGGGCTCGTTGTCCAGACTGGTCATATTGGCGGGCGGCGTCAGCTGGCGCATCACCGGGTACTCCGTCCACGTTGTCGAGCACATCGGGGACATATCCGGAAGCCATCATTGCCGCTTCTGCGCTGCGTAGTTGCGCTGCGTAGGCGCCACGGATCTCTTCTACATGGCCGAGCGCTGCTCTGACCGTACCGACGGCCTGGGCGTGGAGCCCGCCGGTATCCTCGTCGTTCGCTTTTGCAGCAGACATCTGGTTGTCAATTTCCTGCAATTGGGAATTGGTTCCTGCGATTGTGGCTTCGCTGTCGCGCTGCGCAATGGCCAGGGATGCAGCTGCCTCCTCCAACGCTGCCGCAATTCGCGGAAGTGCTTCCTTGTGCTCGCCCAGAGCGTCGGTTACGCGCCGCACCTCCGCTGAATCGTTGATTGGGTGCTCAGTGTCGTTGCGCTTATACGCATCTTTGAACTTCTGCTTGGCCTTATCGAAGTCGTCGTCGGCTTCCTTGACGTGGTTGCCGGACCGATGAAACGCGTCGGCAAGGTCGTTGATGGCGCCGGCATTACCGGCCTGCAGTTCGTCGTCAAGTTTCCAGGGGTCGCCGCCGGCGGCCCCACATAGCTCACTCACGTCCAAGTTGGTGAGGCTTGGCCATCCCACCGTCGGGCCTAGTCGAGCTCGCCAGCAGCTGAGTCGATCGCGTTCGCACCAGACTCGTCCGTGGCGGTGAATGCCTGAGCTGCCTCGGAAGTCTTATCCGATACGTCGTTTAACGACGCGTGATGGCCGTGTAGCTCATCCTGGTGTCGCTGATGCGCGGCGCTGAGCTTGCCGTGAAACTGCTGCGCCTCGGCAAAATCACCGAAAATGCCCGACGCAACGTGTGAACCAGCGAGCTCCTCTGCAGCTCTGCGCGCCGAATCGGCGGCGTCGCGAGATCTAGTGCTACCAGCGTTCAGATGCGCCGTGTCGACTTCGATCTTCTCCGCGTTCATAGCCGCAATCTACCTATTTACCAGCACGTTCGGCAAGGAACGACGTCTGCACGAGCAATCATCGGGCGACTGCTCTGGCGGTGGTCGCGGATACCCTGCCCCCGCCCCGTCATCCACCCACAGGCCACTGCGGAACCATGTTGGGGCGCAACAGGAATCGGCCAGCATCGGCAACGCGCGCGGCACCGCGTCCGGTCATCGGCCCCATCGGCATCAGTGGTACGCCTGCGGGCGCAACAACCGGCGAAGCGCTCGAACCGACGCTTGCCGTCGTCAGGACAACCGGGCTGCTGACCGGCGACGCCGCCGCCCAACTCTGCGGTACCGACAACGCACCGACCGAGGCACCCCGGCCCGCAGCCGCCGACATCGCACCGGCGCTCAGGCCTGGTAATCCCGCTGACCCCGACGCACCCGCCGCTGAGGACAGCGTCTGAACACCGGCGCCTCCTGCCGCGCCGGCGATGTTCGCCGTCCTGGCCAGGCCGGCCGCGCCGACGAGGAAACTCAACGTTGACGCCACCGTTCTGGTATGGCCGCTCAGCGAATCCAGGATCGACTGAGCCGGTTCCAGCGGCGACGACGGCGATGCGAGCCCCTGCAGCGCTCTGGGAATCACCGACGTCGACAAAATTTTCTGCGCCTGTGTGCCAGCGGATTGACCAACGGCTTTGGCAACTGCAGCGCCCTGACGGGCCGCACCGGTCGGGTCCGCGCTGGGAGGCGCGGGGGTGAACGGCGTGACCATCGACGCCGTCGCGGAGCCTGCGGCATACCCGTACATCGCTGCGGCGTCTTGGGCCCACATCTGGCCGTAGTGAAACTCGGTGGCCGCAATCGCCGGAGTGTTTTGGCCCAGAACGTTTGTCGACACCAACGACATCAGCAGCGCGCGATTGGCGGCAATCACCGGCGGAGGCACCGTCATCGCCCGCGCCGTCTCGTAGACGCCCGCCGCAGCCCTGGCCTGAGACGCCGACTGCTCTGCTTGCCCGGCGGTGGTGTGTAACCACGCGATAAACGGTGCGACGGCGGCTGCCATCGACACCGACGCCGGCCCCAACCAGGGCCCGCTGCTCAGTTGTGAGATCACGGACTGGTAGCTCGCGGCGGTGGTATGCAGCTCGGCGGCCAGCCCGTCCCAGGCCATCGCAGCCGCCAGCATCGGCCCTGAGCCCGGACCGGAATACATGCGTGCGGAATTGATTTCCGGTGGCAACAGTCCAAAATCCATCTCTACCACCCTGTTTCAGCCGGTCGAGAACGGGCGGGTAGTCGTTTCCTTACCAATGCTGACGAAAGACATGAGTTCTCCTGGAAAGTCGTTAGGAAAGTGGGTCTCGCCGACTCGTCGTGTTGACGTGTGCCTATACGCAGGCCGACGCGTGTGACCGGTCGCTACAGATGCGCACCGGACCATATGAGTCAGTTCTCACCGGCCGTTGTGCGATAACAACGGCTCGGCTCGAACCGATCAGCAACGGTTGATACAGAGCTGGGTCAAGAGTTGTTGGCCTGCAAGAAAGGTGGCAGGCGCATGCGTGCCAGTCCCACTGGACCGGTATGCGAGCGTGGGTGAAGGAGCGGGCGCAGACGACCATCGCGATAGCGGCCACCAACGTAGCCGCGGCGCTACCGCATGGTGCAGTCCCAAAGTGGCAGATGCCTTTTGGCTTGCCGGCGACGAGTCGTCATCGACGTCGGCGCGTTGAACGTCGTCTGCGGTCAGTGATACCAACACCGGAGGCGATGGGGAAGACATCGCAACCTCGAATCGGACCAACCCGTATCCGAGTACGCCAACCAGCACACACGTCGCGACAATGAGTGCAACGGCCGACCGCAGCCCTGGCGGCCTGGGTCCGTCGCGAAACCTCATAGTCATTCAAAACTATCAGGGCAGATGCCCCATGGGCGGTCTCGCGCGCTCCGGTCAAATCAAATACATAGAGAGTTCGCGGAGCCTGCACCGCGGCCCAGTCATGCAGCGCTCCCTGGAACAGAGCCGGCGAATTCAGCGTGCTTTGGTTGCGGCACAAGTCTTTTGCTCGGCTCCAGACGTGGAGTGATGCCGCCGATGGTGGCGTACCTCGTAGCTCAACAGCGCCGCGCCGACCAAGCCCGTGCACAGCGACACCAAAAACAGCAGCGGGCTGAGGTGGCCGGTGAGCGCGTCGCCCAGGATCACGACCGCGGCGGTCCCGGGAAACAAACCCGCAACCGTCGCCAGCGTGTACGGCATCACCCGCACCGCTGACGCGCTGACGGCGTAGTTGAGCACCGAGAAGGGCACCGCGGGAATCAGCCGCAGCGACACCACCGCCACCCAGCCACGCTCGCGCAGGCGGGCATCCAGCGTTTCGACGGCCTGATGACGCACCAGACGGCTCAGCTGCCAACCGGCCGCGCGCACCAACGCCAACGCAATCACTGCGCTGGCCGTACTGGCCACCACCGCGATCGCCACCCCCAGCGCCGGCCCGAACAACAGCCCGGCGGCCAGGGTGAAGGCGGTCCGCGGAAACGGCAATACCGTCACCACGATGTGGGCGGCCAGAAACGCCAGCGGGAACCACGGACCAACGGACGTCGCCCAGTCGCGCAGCTGCACCGCCGTGGGCAGCGGCACCAGCAATGCCACCGCCACCAAGCCGGCTACTGCCGTCGCGATCACGACGACCCGTCGTCTGGGCACCTGCCGCGCGGTGGCGACGACGGAGGAAGCCACGCCGCGCAGCACATCAACGATTTTGCTGGTCGCGCGAGCCGTCACAGCTCAAGACTACGGGCGGTCGCCCTCGGTTTCCGGGGGCCGACCGGTATCAATTAGCCTGGTTATCAAGTGACAACCCCCGCGGAGGGGGCCACATGCTGCAACAACAGGAGCCACCGGTGTCTCTCGATGTGTCTGCCGAGCCCGCCGACCTCGGACAGGGCCGGGCGAAATGGCGCACGGCGGTGGCCGGGGTGCTGGCCAAGAGCATGCGGCGCGACGCCGAGGAGTTCGGCGCCGAGCCGGAGCGGCAGCTGGACACCCCGACGTATGAGGGCTTCGCCATCCGCCCGCTGTACACCGCGTTCGATGCGCTGCCGGAAGCGTCTCTGCCTGGCGAATGGCCCTATCTTCGCGGCGGCGACGCGCTGCGCGATGTCAATTCGGGCTGGAAGGTCGTCGAGGCATTCCCCGCCAACGGCGCCGACGGCAACGCCGCTGTGCTGGCCGCGCTCACCGACGGGGCCAGCGCGCTGCTACTTCATGTCGGCCAGGACGGTGTACCGCCGGAACAGCTCGAGCAGTTGCTCGCCGGGGTCTACCTCGAGCTGGCGCCGATAATCCTCGATGCCGGCGCGGACTACACCGCCGCTGCTGATCGCCTGCTGACGTTAGCTGCCCACTCGGACAAACCGGCGACGCTTTCGATCGACCTGGGTGCCGACCCACTGACTGCCCCGCTGAGCGGCCGGGCATCCGCATCGCTCGATGAGGTGGTCGCGCTCGCCAAGCGGGTCACTGACAGCCAGGGCGTACGGGCGATCACTGTCGACGGCCCGGCGTTCCACAACCTGGGTGCCAACGCAGGCTGGGAACTGGCCGGCACCATCGCCGCGGCGGTGGCGTATCTGCGGGTACTCGAAGAGTCGGGTCTATCGGTCGCAAAAGCGCTGCCGCAGATCAGTTTCCGGTTCGCAGCCGATGACGACCAATTCATGACGACCGCGAAATTCCGTGCCGCCCGCCAACTCTGGGCGCGCGTCGCCGAGGTTACCGGCGCCCCAGCGGCCGGAGCGGCCACCATCCACGCCGAGACATCGCTACCGATGATGACTCAGCGCGATCCATGGGTGAACATGCTGCGCACCACCCTTGCCGCGTTCGGTGCGGGCGTCGGTGGAGCCGACACCGTGCTGGTCCTACAGTTCGACGTGGCCATCCCCGGCGGCTTCCCGGGCATGGCGACGAGCTTCTCGCGGCGCATCGCGCGCAACACCCAATTGCTGCTGCTCGAAGAGTCACACATCGGGCGGGTACTGGACCCCGCCGGCGGGTCGTGGTTCGTCGAGGACCTCACCGAGCAGTTGGCGCAGCAGGCGTGGCAACATTTCCAAGCCATCGAGCATCGCGGTGGATTTGTCGATGCCCGCGACTATGTGGCCGATCAGATCGCCGAGATCGCCGGGCGCCGCGCCGACGACATTGCGCACCGGCGCACCGCCATCACCGGCGTCAATGAATACCCGAACCTCACCGAACCACCGTTGCCGCAATCAGATTCATCAGTGGCTATCAAACGATACGCAGCGGCGTTCGAGGGGTTGCGGAACCGTTCGGATGCTTACCTGGAACGCACCGAAGAGCGCCCCCGGGTGCTGTTGCTGCCGCTGGGGCCGCTGGCCGAGCACAACATCCGAACCACCTTCGCGGCTAACCTGTTGGCGTCCGGCGGTATCGAAGCGGTCAACCCAGGCCCACTCGACGCCGCCGGCATCGCTCAGGCCGTGTCCGCCAACGGTTCTCCGTCGTTGGCAATCATCTGCGGCACCGACAAGCGCTACGCAGCCGAGGCCGAGGGGGCCGTCGAGGCTGCACGTAGCGCCGGGGTAGAGCGCGTTTATCTGGCTGGGCCGGAAAGGGCCATGGGGGAGGCCCAACACCGACCCGATGACTACCTGACCGCCAAGATCGATGCGGTCGAGGCTTTGTCGAATTTGCTGACTCGGTTGGGAGCCTAGCCACCATGACCGTCCACGATGTCGCCGGTCGGCCGGCTCCCGAAACCGCTTCCGCTGTCGGTAGCTTTGCCGACGTTCCGCTGCACGGCGAGCGTGCCGCCGAGCCTGCCACCGAAGCAGCGGTCACCGAGCATGTCGCCGCCGCCGCGTCGGCGCACGGGTATTCCCCGGACCAGTTGGATTGGCACACGCCGGAAGGCATCGTGGTCAAACCGGTTTACATCGCCGCTGACCGTGACGCGGCGGTTGCCGAGGGCTACCCGCTGGACGGCTTCCCCGGCGAACCGCCGTATGTGCGCGGGCCCTATCCGACGATGTATGTCAATCAGCCGTGGACCATCCGGCAGTACGCCGGCTTCTCCACCGCCGCAGATTCCAACGCCTTTTATCGCCGCAACCTGGCCGCCGGCCAGAAGGGCCTGTCGGTGGCGTTCGATTTGGCCACTCACCGCGGCTACGACTCCGACCACCCACGGGTGCAGGGCGATGTCGGAATGGCGGGTGTGGCAATCGATTCCATCCTCGACATGCGGCAACTGTTTGACGGAATCGACCTCTCGGCGGTCAGCGTGTCGATGACGATGAACGGCGCGGTGCTGCCGATTCTTGCGCTCTATGTGGTGGCCGCCGAGGAGCAGGGGGTGTCGCCGGAAAAACTGGCCGGCACCATCCAGAACGACATTCTCAAAGAATTCATGGTGCGCAACACCTACATCTATCCGCCCAAGCCGTCGATGCGGATCATCTCCGACATCTTCGGCTACACCAGCGCGAAGATGCCTAAGTTCAACTCGATCTCGATTTCCGGCTACCACATCCAAGAAGCGGGCGCCACAGCCGATTTGGAATTGGCCTACACACTGGCCGATGGGGTGGACTACATCAAAGCCGGGCTGGACGCCGGCCTCAGTATCGACCAGTTCGCACCGCGGCTGTCGTTCTTCTGGGGCATCGGGATGAACTTCTTCATGGAAGTCGCCAAACTGCGCGCCGGCCGGCTGCTGTGGAGCGAGCTCGTCGCCCAATTCAACCCGAAGAACCCGAAATCGCTGTCACTGCGCACACATTCGCAGACGTCAGGCTGGTCGTTGACCGCCCAGGACGCGTTCAACAACGTCGCCCGCACCTGCATCGAGGCGATGGCCGCCACCCAGGGGCACACCCAATCGCTGCACACCAATGCGCTCGACGAGGCGTTGGCCCTGCCCACCGATTTTTCCGCCCGCATCGCGCGCAATACCCAGTTGGTTCTCCAACAGGAGTCGGGAACCACCCGGCCGATCGACCCGTGGGCCGGCTCGTATTACGTCGAGTGGCTGACCTACCAGTTGGCCCAACGCGCCCGTGCGCACATCGCCGAGGTGCAAGAGCATGGCGGAATGGCCCAAGCCATCGACGATGGCATCCCCAAGCTGCGTATCGAGGAGGCTGCCGCGCGCACGCAGGCGCGCATCGACTCCGGGCGGCAGCCGGTGATCGGCGTCAACAAGTACCAGGTCGACGAGGACCACGAGATCGAGGTGCTCAAGGTCGAGAACAGCCGGGTGCGTAGCGAGCAACTCGCCAAACTGCAGGAGCTGCGGGCAAATCGGGACCAGGGCGCCGTCGAGCATGCGCTGGCCGAGCTCAGCCGCGCCGCCGGCGAGCACGGGCCTGCCGGCGAGGACGGGCTGGGCAATAACCTGATGGCGCTGGCGATCAACGCGGCCCGGGCTAAGGCCACCGTCGGGGAGATCTCCGATGCGCTGGAGAAGGTGTACGGACGTCATCAGGCCGAGATCCGTACCATCGCCGGGGTTTACCGCGACGAGGCGGGAGGAGACGGAGATATTACCCCGCTTTCCAAAGCCACCGAGCTGGTGGAGAAGTTCGCCGAGGCCGACGGTCGACGTCCGCGCATCCTGGTGGCAAAGATGGGCCAGGACGGCCACGATCGCGGGCAGAAGGTAATCGCAACAGCGTTCGCCGACATCGGCTTTGACGTCGACGTGGGTTCGCTGTTCTCAACTCCGGACGAGGTGGCCCGCCAGGCCGCCGACAACGACGTGCACGTCATCGGGGTGTCGTCGCTGGCGGCCGGTCACTTGACGCTGGTGCCGGCGCTGCGCGATGCGCTGGCCGACGTAGGCCGGCCCGACATTATGATCGTGGTGGGCGGCGTCATCCCGCCGGGCGACTTCGACGAGCTCTACGCAGCCGGAGCCACCGCCATTTTCCCGCCCGGAACCGTCATCGCCGACGCCGCGATCGGCTTGCTGCACAAGCTGGCCGAGCGGCTGGGGTACACCCTTTAACTCAATGGCAACCGAGAACGGCGACAGCGTCGACGAACTCGCCGCCGCTGTCCGCAGCGGCGATCGTGCGGCCCTGCCGCGGGCCATCACGTTGGTGGAGTCCACCCGGGCCGACCACCGCGACCAGGCGCAACAACTGCTGCTGGCGCTGATGCCGGAAGCCGGACGGGCCCACCACGTCGGCATCACCGGGGTCCCCGGGGTAGGCAAGTCGACGGCGATCGAGGCGCTCGGCATGTATTTGATCGGGCAGGGTCATCGGGTGGCGGTACTGGCGGTGGATCCGTCATCGACCCGCACCGGCGGATCGATCCTCGGCGACAAGACCCGGATGGCGCGGCTGGCAGTGCATCCCGACGCCTACATCCGACCGTCGCCGACCTCGGGCACCCTGGGCGGAGTAGCCAAGGCCACCCGGGAAACCATTGTGTTGCTGGAGGCCGCCGGGTTCGACGTGATCCTGATCGAGACGGTCGGAGTCGGCCAATCCGAAGTAGCGGTCGCCCACATGGTCGATACCTTCGTCTTCTTGACGTTGGCCCGCACCGGGGATCAGTTGCAGGGCATCAAGAAAGGTGTGCTGGAGCTGGCCGACATCGTCGTGGTGAACAAGGCCGACGGCGAACATCTGCCCGAGGCTCGATCCGCCGCACGCGAGCTGTCCGGGGCGATCCGGTTGATCTATCCGCGCGAGACGCTCTGGCGACCGCCGGTTCTCACGATGAGCGCATTGGAGGGGACCGGCCTGCCTGAGCTATGGGACACGGTCGAACGTCATCGGCAGGTGCTGACTGACGCCGGCGAGTTCGATGCGCGCCGTCGCGCCCAGCAGGTCGACTGGACCTGGCAGATGGTCCGCGACACGGTGCTGGACCGGGTGTTGGCCAATCCGGCGGTCCGCAAGATCCGCGCCGAGGTGGAGCGCCAGGTCATCGCCGGGGAATTAACCCCCGCGTTGGCCGCTCAGCAAATACTCAAGGTTGCATCAGGCTAACGGAAAGGTAACTTCAGTCTTGTTTGCGGATGACGTCGGTAAATTCGAAGATGTGAGGCTCGAAGTCGTGGGCAACCGGCGGTCGGTACTTCCGCGCCGGGTACACGGAGCCGCTGATCCACACTTTGCCTGCGCTATCCGCAGCTTTGCCAGCATGTTCCCTGGGGGCCGGTTCGGTGGCGGGGCGCTGGCGGTGTATCTCGACGGCGAGCCGGTCGTCGATGTGTGGACCGGGTGCGCGGACCGGCGCGGACGGGTGCCATGGACAGCGGATACCGCTCCGATGGTGTTCTCGGCAACCAAGGGCATGGCCTCCACCGTCATCCACCGCTTGGCCGACCGGGGCCTGATCGCCTACGACGCTCCCGTTGCCGAGTACTGGCCGGAGTTCGGCGCCAACGGTAAGGCCGATATTACCGTTCGTCAGGTCATGCGGCACCGGGCCGGCTTGTCAGCACTGCACGGCGCCAGTACACAAGACTTGCTGGATCACGCGGTGATGGAAGAGCGGATGGCAGCGGCGCCGGCCGGGAAGCTCCTGGGCAAACCTGCGTACCACGCGCTGACTTACGGTTGGCTGATGTCGGGGCTGGCCCGGGCGGTCACCGGCAAGGGCATGCGCGAGCTGTTCCGCCAGGAGTTGGCCGAGCCGCTGAATACTGACGGCCTGCACTTGGGCCGGCCTCCGGCCGACGCACCGACGCGTTCCGCGCAGATCATTACGCCGCAAAGCTCCATCCCCAACCCGCTGTTCAACGTGGTGGCCCCCAGGATCGCCGCGCTGCAGATGTCGGCCGGATTCGGCGCCATGTATTTCCCGGGAATGAGAGCTGTTGTGCAGGGCGAGATTCCGTTCCTCGACGGCGAGCTGCCAGCGGTGAACGGCGTGGTGACTGCGCGTGCCCTGGCGAAGATGTACGGGGCGATCGCCAACGGCGGCGAGATCGATGGCACTCGATTCCTGTCCCGCGAGTTGGTGGCCGGCCTCACCGGGCGGCCGAGTCTGCGTCCAGACCGGAACATCTTTGTGCCGCTGGGTTTCCACCTCGGATATCACCAGGTGCCGTTCAATCTGATGCCAGGCTTCGGCCACGTCGGGCTGGGCGGTTCGCTGGGATGGGCCGATCCGGCGAGTGGGTTGGCATTCGGTTTCGTGCACAACCGACTGCTGTCGCCGTTTGTGGTGGTGGATCACGCCGGATTCGTCGCGACGGGCACCATGCTGCGGCACGGCGCTGCTGAGGCCCGCAAAAACGGGTTCGAGCGGGTAACAGACTTCGGGGCGCCCTTCTCAGAGCCCGGAGCTGTTGCGGGCTAGGCGTCTTCGAGCCGGAAGCCGACTTTCATCGTCACCTGGTAGTGCGCGACGGCTCCATTCTCGAGGTGGCCGCGCACCGACTGCACCTCAAACCAGTCGAGGTTGCGGGTGGTCTCCGCTGCGCGGGCCAGTCCGTTGCGGATCGCAGCGTCGACGCTCTCGGAGGAAGTTCCGACTATCTCGATCACGCGGTAGGTGTGGTTGCTCATCGGCTTCCCCTATTTCTCGGTCGGGCTTGAACGGGACGATGCGTCAAGACGTTCGCCGGGTGATGGTGATCGACTTATCGATCTTCTTGAATGCCGTGAAAGTCGTTGCAGGCACGCCGAAGACAGTGGCGAGGACCTCGGGTGGAAGATTGCTGATCGAGGCGCCAATGCCGATATCGTCTTTACCTTCTTGTGTGCTGGCGTTGAAGACGATGACCAGATTCAGGTCGTCGCTGCCCTTGTTCTCGAAGTAGTGCAGCGAGCCTTGCGGCGCGAAAATCACGTCGCCGGGCTGAGCGTCGAAGGTTTCGCTGTGTCCGAGCGGATCGAGTAGGGTCCAGGTGGCGGCCCCGCTGATGATCACGCTGATTTCCCATGCGCTGGGATGCCAGTGTGGTTCCCGGACGCCTCCGGGTTGCAGCGTCACAAAAACGACGCTGGCCTGCTGTCCGGTGAGGATCGGGAAGTTCTCCTCGTGGGCCTGGCGCAGAAAGCCGCCGTCAAATGTGGTGGGGGACAGGGCACCCAACCGAAATAAGTGCGATTGCGAAGTGTTCAGTTCGGCGGGAATCCGCGGATCGCCGAACCGGGCAGGGTCATCGGTTATCGAATCGTCCGTGGGTCCCTCGCGGAAGCTGGGGGCATTGCCGGACAGTGCGCGGTCGACACCGACCCCGCCGACTGCCGCAGCGCCGGCCAAGCCGGCGCTGCCCAGCATGACTCGTCTCTTGATAGGCATATGCCCATGCTATGGGCCGCGAAACTACCTTGGGGGGTCCTTGCCTTCCAACGAATGACGCGACGCCCCGGCACGGGACGTCGCGTCATCGCTGAGGTCATCAGCACCTGGCAGCGGGATGGGCACAAGCAAGAAGCGCGTGCCTGTCCGCTCAGTAGTTGTTGCAGGTGCTGAAGACTTGGGTGAGAAGGGGAATGTACTGCTGAGCCTGTGGCGAGTTCTGAACCATCTTGGCGTACTTCAAGCGCTGGGGCGGCGGCGCGGCAAGGAACATCCGCACCTGATTCTGCAGCTGCGGATTACTGTTGAACTGCTCTGCAGTTGCTGGATCTTGCGCATTGAGCGCTGCTGCCGCTTGATCGTACGTGCAGGTGGTGTTGACGAAGACATCTAGATTGGGATCCGCGGATGCGACCCCCGCCCCAGCAGTCAACGCCAGTGCCAGACCGCCGGCTGCGATAGCCGATCTGGTCAACGACAGTTTGATCATGTGTGGCTTCCTCCCATTGATTGCGCCCTGATTGCACCGACTCTAACCGTCCAGTTCACATTCTGCCCGACCTTTTCGTAGCCCCCCAAACCGCCCACCACGCCGAGGACGGGGACCACAATCGGCCGGCGGTCAGCACTTAGCAGACCTTACCAACCGAAAGTATACGTGGCGAACGTCAACCTAGACGGTCGTCCTCGGGAAGACGTCTGTGACGGCCTCGTCGTCGCGGTAGTCGTCCTGAAGCATCAACGACCGCGTCACCGGGCGCGATGCCAGAGACCGAAGCATGAGGCTGGCCGGGCGCGGGCGAACCACCTGCGGCCACCAGAACCACCGTCCGAGCAGCGCGGCAATAGACGGTGTCATGAACGCTCGCACCACCAAGGTGTCGAACAGCAGACCCAGGCCGATGGTGGTACCGACCTGACCGATGATCCGCAGGTCGCTGACAGCCATCGAGGCCATCGTGATGGCGAACACCAGGCCTGCGTTGGTCACGACCTTGCCGGTGCCGCCCATTGCCCGAATGATGCCGGTATTTATACCGCTGGCTATTTCCTCTTTCATTCGGGATACGAGCAGCAGGTTATAGTCAGACCCCACCGCCAATAGCACGATCACGGACATCGGAAGTACCATCCAGTGCAATTGAATGCCGAGAATGTACTGCCAAATCAGCACAGACAAGCCAAAGGATGCGCCCAGCGAAAGTGCCACCGTGCCCACGATCGCTAATGCGGCAATAAAGCTGCGCGTGATGATGAGCATGATGATGAAAATCAGGCAGAGCGCACCGACGCCGGCGATCCACAAGTCATATTTTGCCCCGTCGTGGAAGTCCTTGAAGGTCGATGCGGTGCCAGCGAGATAGATCTTGGAGTCCTCCAGCGGCGTCGCCTTCAACGCCTCCTCGGCGGCCGTCCTGATCTTAGCGATACGTGCTATGCCCTCGGGGGTGGCGGGATCGCCCTTATGGGAGATGATGAATCGGGCCGCTTTCCCGTCCGGGGACAGGAAGGAGCTCATCGCCCGCTGGAAGTCTTTGTTCTCGAAAACCTCCGGAGGCAGGAAGAAAGTGTCGTCGTTTTTGGCCGCGTCGAACGCCTGCCCCATGGCGGTCGCGTTTTCGCTCGATTCGTCCATCGCCTTGAAAAGCCCCGACATGGTGCTGTGCATCGTCAGTAGCATCGTGCGTGCGCGCTGCGCAGTCGCGATGAGTTGGGGGAAGTTTTCAAGGAGCTGCGGCAACAGCTTTTCGAGCTGTCCCAGATCCTGAACCACAATCGAAAGATTGTCGGCTGCCAGATCGACACCGTCGACGCTCTCGAATACGGTTCTGATTGCATAGCACAACGGGATGTTTGTACAGTGCTTCTCCCAGAATAAAAAGCTCTTGATCGGCCTGAAGAAGTCCTCAAAATCCGCGATATGGTCCCGCAGCTCGCTGGTCACGGCCTCCATTTCACGTGTCACGCCAATCGTGTGAAGAGTATTGTCGGTGATTTGCTTCTGCAATTCGTACAGCCGCTGCATCGTCGCGACTTGAGTGGACAATATGTCGGCCTGCTTGAGCATGTCGTCAATACGGGCCTTCATATACTGCATGACTTGTTGTCGGCTCGCGTTTTGCATACTGATGATAAAGGGGATTGACGTGTGTTCTATTGGCGCTCCCTCGGGCCGGGTTATGCCCTGGACAAGTGAGACGCCGGGAACATGGAAGATCCCCTTGGCCAATTTGTGTAGTATCAGGAAATCGGCCGGATTGCGCATGTCGTGATCTGATTCGATCATAAGAATTTCGGGCATCATGCGCGATTGGGAGAAATGACGGTCGGCAGCCGCATACCCTTCGTTGGCCGGAATATCCTGAGGTATGTAGTTCCGGTCGTTGTAGCTGGTCTTGTAACCCGGCAGGGTCAGCAGTCCGACCAGCGCGATTGCTAGCGTCGCAGTGAGAATCGGTGCGGGCCAGCGAACAATCGCGGTGCCGAGTCGGCGCCATCGCCGGACACCGACTCTGCGCTTGGGGTCGAATAGCCCAAAGCCACTTCCGAGCGCCAGAACGGCCGGTACCAGAGTGAGCGCGACCGCGACCGCAACCACCATGCCGATTGCACAGGGGATGCCGATTGTCTGGAAGATAGGCATTCGGGTAAAGCTCAAGCACAAGATTGCGCCGGCGATCGTCAAACCCGAGGCCAAGACAACCGGAGCGACTCCCCGATAGGTCGTGTAGTAGGCCGTTTCCGGGTCCTGGCCGGACTGGCGCGCCTCGTGATACCGACCGAAGAAAAATATGCCGTAGTCCGTTCCGACCGCGATACCGAGGGCCACCAGTAGGTTAATGGCAAAAGTCGAAAGAACAAGAATATTGCTGTTGCCGAGAAATGCGACGATACCCCGAGCCGCCCCTAATTCGACGCCGACCATGACCAGCAACAGCACGACGGTGATGGCCGAGCGGTAAACAAGGAGCAGCATCGTGAAGATGATCGCGACGGTTATCACGGTCATCTTCACAATGGATCTATTACCGCTGTGCTGCATATCGGTGACGAGCGCCGCTGGGCCGGTGACATAGGCCTTGATTCCGGCTGGCGGCGCTGTCCGGTGCAAAATATCGCGGACCGCAGCTATGGATTCTTGGCCCAGGGTCGTGCCTTGATTCCCGGCCAGATTCAACTGCACATACGCGGCCTTGCGGTCGTCGCTTTGCGCGCCGGCCGCGGTAAGGCGATCACCCCACAAATCTTGCACGTGTTGGACGTGCGTCGGGTCGTCACGTAAGTCGCGTACCAAGCCGTCGTAGTAGAGGTGGGCATCCTCGCCGAGCGGCTGCTGGCCCTCCAGCACGATCATCGCGAAACTGTCCGAATCGGATTCTTGGAAGTCCTTGCCCATCTGCTTCATGGCCTGTACCGCCGGCGCGTCTTGCGGAGCCAGCGGCACGGAATGCTCTTCGCCCACGCGTTCCAGCGACGGAACGGCAAACGTCACAAGGAGCGTCAGCGCCACCCACGCGAGGATGACCAACAGCGAAAACCTGCGGATGGCCCGCGGTACGAAAGGGCTCTTAGGGTGTTCGGTGCTCATGCGGCGCTCATTATCCCGGGCTCCGTCCTCACCTGGATATCGCCACTCACTGCGGCTGTCTCAGCAAGGCACGCACCAGCGGACGGGGTCCCGACGGCCGGAGTAACGTACTGGCGGGTCGTGGACGCACTTGTTGCGGCCACCAGAACCAGCGTCCCAGCAGCGCGGCGATGGATGGCGTCATGAATGCCCGCACAATCAGTGTGTCGAACAGCAGACCCATCGCGATCGTCGTGCCCAGCTGACCGATGATGACCAGATCGCTGACGATCATCGACCCCATGGTGAACGCGAACACCAGGCCCGCGTTCGTTACGACCTTGCCGGTACCGCCCATTGCGCGAATAATGCCCGTTTTTATACCGGCGTGTATTTCCTCTTTCATCCGGGACACCAACAGCAAGTTGTAGTCGGAACCTACCGCCAAAAGGACGAGCACAGACATCGCGAGCACGGCCCAGTGGATTTGAGTGTGCAGCAAATGTTGCCAGACCAGTACGGACAGCCCGAAGGATGCGCCCAGCGAAAGCAATACTGTGCCCACGATAACCAGCGCGGCGATAAAACTGCGCGTCATGAGTAGCATAATGATGAAAATGAGGCAGACCGCAGCGACGCCGGCAATCATGAGATCGAACTTGGAGCCGTCCACCAAGTCTTTCGTCATCGCTGAGGTGCCGGTGAGATAAATTCTGGCGTTTTCCAGCGGAGTTCCCTTAAGCGCTTCCTCGGCGGCGGTCTTTATCTCGTTGACCCGCGCTACGCCCTGCGGCGACGCTGGATCGTCCCGCTGGGAAACGAGCAGACGAGTGGCTTTCCCGTCCGGAGAAATGAAGACGTCCATGACTCGTTTGAAGTCTTTATTTTTGAAAACCTCCGGAGGGAGGTAGAAAGAATCGTCGTTTTTGGATGCGTCGAACGCCTTACCCATGGCTGTCGCGTTATCGCCCACCTCGTCCATCTGGCCGATCATCCCGGACATGGTGCTATGCATGGTCAGCATCATGGTCCGCATGCTCTGCATGGTCGCGATCATTGATGGGAATTGTGCGACGAGTTGCGGCATGAGCAGGTCGAGCTGATCAAGGTCTTCCACTAAAATGTCGAGCTTGTCGTTGAGCTCGTCGACGCCGTCAATGGAATCGAATACCGATCGGATCGCCCAGCAGATGGGGATGTCGTAGCAGTGCTTCTCCCAATAGAAGTAGCTGCGGATCGGTCTGATGAAATCCTCGAAATCCGAAATGTGATCTCGCAAATCTTGCGTGATGTCCCGCATCTCATGTGTTGAGGCGACCATGTGATGCGTCGTACCGACAAGTTGCTGCATCAGGTCATACATGCGCTGCATGATGTTGATCGTTGCGGTGAGGTCATCAGCCTGCTTGAGGATGTCATTCATGCGGTCTTTTTGGAAACCCATGACCGAAAGCTGACCCGCGTTTTGCATGCTAAGCATATACGGTATCGACGTGTGGTTAAGCGGGCTTCCCTCGGGCCGAGTGACCGACTGCACCCTGGAAACGCCTGGCACCGCGAGGACGCCCTTCGCCAGTTTATTCAATACGAGAGCATCGGCGGGATTGCGCAAATCATGGTCGGTCTCAACCAACAGCATCTCCGGCGCCATCATGGCCGACTCGGGGAAATGCCGTTTCGCGGCCGCAACCCCCTCCTGGCTGGGAATGTTTTTGGGGATGTAATCCATGTCGTTGTAGCTGGGGCGGTATCCCGGCAGCGTCAATAGCCCGATAAGCGCGACAGCTAATGACGCGACGAGAATGGGCCCTGGCCACCGAACAATCGCCGTGCCGATGCGTCGCCATCCATGATGGGAAAGCGGTCGCTTGGGGTCGAACACACCGAAACGACTCCCGACGTTGATGACCGCCGGAACCAGGGTGAGAGCGACGGCGACCGCGACGAGCACCCCGACCGCACACGGGACACCCAGCGCCTGGAACCAGGGCAACCGGGTAAAGCTGAGGCAGAAAAGCGCGCCGGCGATCGTCACGCCGGAGGCCAAGACAACCTTGGCGGTGCCGTGATAGGTGGTGTAGTACGCCGCTTCCCGATCTTCGCCGGCCTGACGTGCCTCTTGATATCGCCCGATGAAGAAGATCCCATAGTCGGTTCCAGCCGCGATCCCGATGGATACCAACAGATTCACGGCGAAGGTCGTAAGGCCGACCATGCCCACGTTGCCGAGGAACGCGACGAGTCCCCGGGCCACCTGCAATTCCAGTCCGACCGTCACCAGCAAAAGAATGACGGTAAGAATTGAACGATAAACGATGAACAGCGTCCCGAAGATCACGGCCGCGCTCACCAGCGTAATTAAGATGACCGTCCGGTTACCGCTATGGCCCATATCCGCAACGATCGCCGCGGGCCCGGTGACATACGCCTTGACGCCTTGCGGCGCCGGTGTCCGCGCGACGATGTTTTGGAGCGCTTCGAGTGAATTGTCGGCCAAGGTCGTCGCCGGCAGACCGGCCAAGTTCACTTGCACATATGCGGCTTTGCCGTCAGAGCTTTGTGCGGCGCCCCGGGTGAGTGGATCGCCCCAGAAGTCCTGGATGTGCCGGATATGTTCGGGATCGTCTTTCAACTGGCGGATCAAATGGTCGTAATATTTGTGGGCCTCGTCGCCGAGAGGTTCTTTCCCCTCCAACACGATCATCGCCGCACTATCGGACGTAGATTGCTTAAAGTCGTCATTCATGCGCGACATCGCCTGAAACGACGGCGCATCGCTGGGGTTCAGCGACACTGAATGCTCTTTTGCGACTTGCTCCAACGGGGGAAGGGCGATACCCACGATAATGGCGATTCCCACCCACGCCAAGATGATGGGCACCGAGAATCGATGAATCGTGCGCGCTACGCGAGGCTCAGTGGGCCGCTCGTAGCCCGTGCGCGCGGTAATCACGCGGCCTTCAGCAGGCAGAAGGTGAATGCATTCACTTCGTGCGAGACTCTTTCGGATTTGACCTCATTGTCCACCGTGATGCGGCAGCCGATGCTGGCACCGTCACCTTGGGCCGTGACATTCCCGATTCCCGCCGCCGCGGTGATTGGGAATTCCAGTGTCCACGGCAAGTGCACCCCTTCGAGGCGCTGCGGGTCACCATTGGCGTCGAAATAGCTAATTGACGCTACGGTCCCTGGTGGTCCGAAGACCTCATAGGTGAGGCGCTTCGGGTTGAACGGTTTAGATTCTCCGGCTCTGGTGTCGGCATACGACGTACGTTTCTCCGAGCCGAAGATGCCGTGCAGCCGCGAGACGGTGAATCCGCCGGCAACGATCACTGCCACAATGACCAGCGGAATCCACAGTTGCCGCAGAACCCTGAGAATCGCACGCCCCCGATTCGGCCGATTCCGTCGAGATTGAGCCCGCGTTGGAGGCTCAGTTGTTGAAGACTGGCGACGCCGCCCGAACCGGCCGAGCCGACGGCCAGACTGTTGGCTCACGTCTGGGTGACCGGGATCGGCGACCTCCGACCATGCTTCCGCAACGGCGCGCCCACCGCGTTCGACCACTGCACCCAACCTTCCGCTGTTTAGCTCCCCGCGCATGTCCGTCGATTCGAACATGCCCTTTACACACCGGCCGTGATAGACCAGCCGACAGTACAGCGAATACGGTGGCCATCGCAGGAAAATCGCACGGTGGTCACCTCAAACTTGCGACGCTTCCCAGAACACGACCCAAACTTGACACGACCCGATCTCGGTGAGTAAATCATGCCCGCGGCCTCCGTATTGGCTGTTGCTCAATCGATATCGGATCGTAATGCATGCCGTGTGCGTAACGGCACGGTACAGATGGTCCCGCCCGCCCCGCAAATCCCGTCATGTCGTTACCTGCCGTGCAGCTCCTCGGCCATCGCGTGCGAACGTAAGGAGAGAGGACCGAGGCCGCCGCGGTGTGCCGCGCACCGGTTGCTAATCTGTGCCGGGAAGTCCCGCGCGTAAGTCACATCAGGGACTTCGTCGAAATCCCGGACGGACCTGTTGGCCACCACTATGGTCTGGAACCGGTACCACTCGTGTCGACTATGAGGTATGGAGATTCGGTGAGCGTCAATCCGTTCGACGACGAAAACGGCAGCTTTTTCGTCTTGGTCAACGACGAGGAGCAACACAGCCTGTGGCCAACCTTCGCCGACGTTCCAGCCGGCTGGCAGGTGGTTTACGGCGAAGCGGACCGCGCTGCGTGCCTGGAGTACATCGAGCAGAACTGGCCTGACATCCGGCCGAAGAGTCTGCGCGACAGGCTGGCCGCGGCCCAGGATTCCGATAACTAAGGCCGTTTCCGCAGTCGCCGCAGTCGTCTAGTCCTTGGGTAGGGCTATCGGCAACGCGCGTTAGTCGATCTCGCCGGTCAGGTCGAACTCAGCCAGCGTGCGCGCAGCCAGTTCCCGCAATGCGGGCTTGGTGTTCTCGGCACCCGGTTGGTAGGCGACGACCGTCATGCCCAGCTTGCCGCTGATGCGCCACGACTGCACCCTCATTTGGCCGCCCATCTGCTCAAGCCGCTGTCGCGTTACCTGTTGCCAAACCCCTCGTGCGGTGCCGTACTCGGCGTCGGTGCCATCGGGGCGCAGCATCGCGCCGAGGTCGCCGAGATAAGAAGACAACACCGGGAGATCAGGGTCGGCGGGCGCCGCGTCGGCCATCCGTTTCAACGCCCGCTTGGGCATCAATGCCATCAGCCAGAGCAGCTGCGACGACTCATCGGTAGTCTCCCGTGAAGTCTTCAGCGCGTGCTTGACGGCAGCGCGGACGTCATGCAGATCCGTCGTGACCGACGTCGGGTCGACGCTGACGCGGGCAAGCGATACTGCGTTGGCACGCTGATCGCCCTCGGTGCGGTCGCTCGCTGGCAGTAGCAACGTGACGGCGCCGTCACTGGCACGTCGGCGCCCCAGTCGCTCGGCGAGTTTGACAGCCAACGCGGCGGCAAGCGCGTTACTGGTCCCGCCAAGGGCCTGCGCGCGGGCATCCCAATCGTTGAGGTCGACGTAGATCGTGATACCCGGCACGCGGACAATGTCATCGCCGTTCTCGAGGACGACCGGTCGCGATCCCGGTGCTTGGGCACTATCGCGTCGGCGGCGGGCTTGTTCTCGAGCCGTTTTCGCCGCAACGACAAGGGCTCGGGCAATCTCAGGTGCGTCCTGCGCTGTTTGGCGAGCATCCTGTGCCACCGCACGTCGTCGAGTACGTGAACGCGGCGGTGGATAGCCAAGGTCGCGCTTGTTGCCCAAGACCGCATCCAGTACGGCGACGCCGAGGCCGAGTCCGTCGACCAGGTAGTGAGAAACCACCAGGCTGACGGCGGTCGAGCCATCCGTAAACGGAAGGACGCCCAGATGCCAGCCCGGCCCCAATTCCGGGTCGGCAGACATGTGCGCGCGGTCATCTGCCCATTCACTGAGTTCAGCGCGTGGACGCGCGCACTCGGCGATATCGATGTCCGACGGCCCCCGGTGTGCGACCCACCGATGCCGAGCGAACGGCAGCGGCGAACGTTCGATGCGCCGTCCGAGCAACCCGTAACCGAGATTGTGGTGAAAACGCCGCAGGGCATCCAAATCGACAGGGTGCTCATAAACCCACAAGCCCTGGATGACTAACTCCTGGCCGGCGGCACGCTGCCCCGCGAACAAGCCGTGGTCCATGAACGCGAGCCGATTGTCTGGCGATGCATCACCGTTGGATTCGCGATTGTCAAACGAGGCGCGTGGAGAACGCTTCCGAAGTGGCACTGGTCAGCCTCCGATGACATGCGATTCGCTCGTGATTCCCCGTGTGGCGTACACCTGGTCACGGCGGGTCACGCTGCGCGGCACGGCATTCGCCTTGCCGGGATTGGCCCATTCACCAGATGAGACTAGCCGATGTGGAACTCCGGTTAGGCTGATATGTCGCGGAGAGCCAGCTGCGACGGCGAATCGCGCTGGGCCGTCGTAACCGCCTCGGTAACCGTAGCGGTGAAATCGATGCCACTGTCGAGAATTTCGGTGAGTAGGCATAGATTGCCTTGCCCTGCAGCGACTCCCAACTGATCCATCCAGATCCGCAGTTCCTAGCGCCAGAGTCGCAAATCGGGTCGACTCGATGACCGCGTTGACGGCCGGGGGCAGATACGCCGTTTGTGGACCCGGGGACATCTAATGGTCGACGGCGAATCGCGCTGGGCCGTCGTCTAGTCTGTTGCCATGAGCCAGAGCCCGCGCAGTGCCGTGAAGCCCTTCGGAGAGGTATACCGACCATACCGCGCCGGCCTGCCATCGGCGGATCTTATGGCGGAGCACCGCTGTCTCACGCCGCGCGCGACATTGGGCACGGAGTGGTGCTCGTGACCGGCGCCGGCGCGCAGCGCGGGACTGCCGCCCGCCCAGTCGCTCTGTTCGTGTTGGGTCCGGGCCGGTCCGGAACATCTGCGTTCGCGCGCGTTCTCTCGCTGTGCGGGGGTGAGCTCCCCGCCGGGGTGTTGGGTGCCGACGCAGTCAATCCGGCTGGGTATTGGGAGCCGCGGGCAGCCCTGCATCTCAACGACAAGATCTTGTACCGCAACGCCAGCGCCTGGTACGACCCGGCCATGCACCTACAGGACGAAGGTGCGTTCGATGCCGAAGAGTACGCCCGTTGCGTCGCCGAGATTGGGGAGTTTTTCACCACACTGCCGGCCGCGCCGCTCGTGGTCATCAAGGAACCTCGGATAACGCTACTGTCCGGCATGTGGTTTGAGGCGGCGCGTCTGGCCGGATTCGACATCGCGGCCTTGATTGCGGTGCGTCACCCGCAGGAGGTCATTGCGTCGATTGCGGCGGCTATTCGAACCCCGGCAGAGCTCGCGAGTGCCGTGTGGCTGAAATACAATTTGCTGGCCGAAAGGGACACCTGCGGCCTTCCGCGGGTGTTCGTAGAGTACGCCAACCTTCTCGACGACTGGCGCCGGGAAATAACGCGGATTTCCGCGGCGCTTGCGATCGATCTCAGCCTCCCGGATGCTGGCGCAGTCGAGGAGTTTCTCAAACCGGGTCTTCGGCGCCAACAACACGACGGTCCGGTGACAGAAGTTCTTGGCACAGACTGGATTTCCACGGTCTACGAAGCGCTGTGCGCAGCCGCGCGGGATGAGCCCTTGGATAGGGCTGCCATGGAGCGTGTTTACGGCGAGTATCGATTGAGCGAGCACAAGTTCCGAGGGGTGTTCGAGGATTTCCGCGGCCACGACAACAGCAGGTTCCTTGGGCCGTCCATCCAGAAGCTGATCCGCTCCGCCCGCGCGATAGTTCACCGCCGCAGCGGAACCTGGGCCTGATCGCTGAGGCTTACACCGTCTCGAATCGCGTGCAGCTTTGAACTCGAAAGAGCCGCCGGACAAGCAGCCGGGCTCTCAGCCACCAGGTCAGCGGACCCCGATGCCCAAGCTCTGGGTTACCAGCGCGACCCCAACCACTGCAAAGATGCCTAGCAGGATCTGCTGACGGTGCGCCAGGGCCCACTCGTGTAGTGGTTTCAGTACCGCTTGGGTCTTCGTTGGAGTGACCAGATAGCTGATGAGCGTGAGCTCAATAACCCCAAGCATCGCGATGACGAACCCGATGACGGCGATGACCTGCGCGCCGAGTGGGATTCCGGCGGTCACGATCGTAGTGTCGATGAATATCACCAGGTAAGGGCCCGGCAACAGTGCCATGCCGACCACGAACGCGACCCATAACGATCCACTGTCCCATGCACTTTGGAGACGGCCCAGCAGCCGCCGGATCGGCGATGCGCCGTCCCTCGCGTCACCAGCGCGACCAAACGGTGATGACGACGTGGTTGGGTCCGGTATATCCGCGTCCAGCACCAGGGTCGAGCCGTTTCCGTCCCTCGCCGGCACCTGCGCTCGTCGACGTGCGACGAAGCGCACAGCCATCACCGCGGCGATCGACAGCACGAGCACACCCATGCCGAATTGAATGTGCCGGACCGTGGAGCTCGCGGCCGTGGTCGGGGTGGCCAGATCATGCGAAAAAGAGGTAAACGTCGGTGTCGAGTGCAGCACCAACAGCGGAGCCAGCAGGATCGGAACGTTCATTATCAGGCAACCCGCCCAGCAGGCGAGCAGGTTTTGCACCGGCCGCGGCCGAGAGATCAAGAGAAGGATGAGGCCGAGAAGCGCCGGATTGAACGCCATCAGCAGCGCCACCCCAAGCAGTGAGCCCCACATGGCCGGAAACATTACCTTGTCAGTTCGCGCGGTTTTTGTCTGTTGGCTCTTTTGCAGCCGACCGGTGTTCTGGACCAGCTGGGCGCATGATTCTGTCGCGAACGTGACAGCAGAGCTCGCCCACTTGAAGAGCGAACGGCTCGGGCCAAGTGCTAGCATCGCGGCCGTGCCTGGACGCGGGGCCTCGGTGCGGATCGGAATTCTGGGCGCGGCCCGCATTGCGCCGTTGGCGCTCATCAACCCGGCCCGGGAAAGCAACGAGGTCGTGGTGGGTGCCGTAGCGGCACGTGATGTGTCTCGTGCTCAAGCCTTTGCCGCCAAGCACGGCATCGCCCGGGTGCATGACAGCTACGAGGCCCTGGTCGCCGATCCAGACTTGGATGCCGTCTACATCCCCCTGCCGAACGGCCTGCACGGCAGATGGACTCGGGCTGCGCTTGTTGCGGGCAAGCACGTGCTGTGTGAAAAGCCGTTTACTGCCAATGCCGCCGAGGCTCGTGAGATCGCCGAATTGGCCGCAAAGTCGGACCGGATTGTGGTAGAGGCACTGCATTACCGCTACCACCCGTTGACTGTGCGTGTCGAGGAGATCATCGCTTCGGGAGAGCTGGGCACACTGCAGCGGGTCGATGTGTCCATGTGCGTATTGCTGCCCCAGTTCTCCGACAGCGACAGCGTCAACAATTATTCCCTTGCCGGTGGTGCGGTGATGAATGCCGGAAGCTATGCAGTCGACATGGTCCGCACGTTTGGCGGTTCGACCCCGGAAGTCGTTTCGGCACAGGCTAAATTACGTAGCCCTGAGGTGGACCGGGCCATGGCGGCCGAATTGCGGTTTGCAGCGGGGCACACCGGCCGGATCCGCTGCGCGGTCTGGTCGTCGAATCTGGTGCGGGTGAGCGCCAAGGTGGTGGGCGACCGCGGCGAGTTGCGTGTACTCAATCCGGCTGTACCGCAGGTATTCCGTCGGCTCTCGGTTAGATCAGCAGACGGCAAACGGGTGGAGCGATTTCCGCGGGGTGCCTCCTACGCGTATCAGCTTGACGCTTTTGCCGCGGCGGTATTGCACGGCGAACCGGTGAGGACGACTCCGGAAGGCGCGATCGAGAACATGACCGTCATCGATGCGATCTATCGAGCTGCCGGCCTTCCGCTGCGCAAGCCAGCCTGAAGCTCATCCGGTAGCACAGTTGGAAGGTCGTGTCTCAAGCAGCGCGCCGCGTCGACACATGGGAGGAGGCGAGCGGATCAGGTGGCAAAATGCGTCTGGACCATAGGAGCAACCGTTTTTACCATAGGACTCAGTCGTCTCTGGCCGCGGACGCTGGCTGACGAGGGTTGCTGGTGAATTCGGCTGGTTCGGACTTGACCGGCTCGTAGACGGCGGGTTTCGGCGTTACCCGAGCTATCTCGAGTGAGTCCGAGTCGGCGTCCTTTCGGGCTCGAAACAACTTCTGAGGCATACGGTAAGAAAGTACGGTACGAATACGAAAATGGACAATGTACTCGATCCGCACGACCAGACCAAGTACGACCTCGCGCGCGTGACAGGCATCGGCAGCCTCCTGCAGTGTGTTTGGGTGTACAACCGACCGGCTGACATCGAGAGTCTGCGGCAGTTTTATGAACACCTTCAGCGAGGTCGGTTATCCCGCTGCATCGAACGGTCACCATTGCGATTTGGCCGCCACCGCTGGGTATCGGCCGATCGCTTATCCGACATGGAAGTCGCCACATTGGACCTGCCGCGTGAAGAATTCGACGCCTGGCTCAACGAGCAGGCCAACACGTCGTTGGATTGCGAGAACGGACCTGGATGGCGCCTAGCAGTGGTTCCGTTCACTGAAGGGGGAACTGGGGTTAGCCTCGTTGTCTCACATTGTCTTACTGACGGCGTCGGGCTGTGCGAGGCGCTAGCAGATGCGGTTGTTGGCCGCGACGACCCGATTAGCTGGCCGACCGCCGCGTCGCGCCAGCGGTGGCAGGCGCTGCGAGAGGATGCTCGTCAAACGGCGCGCGATGTACGGGCGATGTCCCGCGGTGTCATCGCCGCGGTACGGTTGGCCCAGCGTAGCCGGGGCGGTCCCAAAGTTGCCGCCCCGTCGCGTACCACCCCATCTGCGGTGCCCGTCGGCGCCGACGAGTCCATCGTGTTGCCAGCGGCAACGATCTTTGTGGATGCCGAGGAGTGGGATGCCCGCGCACATTCACTAGGCGGGACCAGCAATACACTGCTTATGGCATTGGCGGCCCGCCTGGCGCAGCGTGCAGGATGGGTCAGCGCAGACGGCTCGGTCGTTGTAAGGATGCCGGTGAACGAGCGCATTGCCGGCGATACTCGCGCGAACGCGAACAGCGTTGTCGCCATCACCGTCGACCCTGCATCCGCGCCGGCGGATCTGCGCGAGATCCGCGGCGCAATCAAGCAAGTGCTGATTGAGCACCGCGAGGTGCTCAGCGAAGAGGGTGCAGTGATGTCTCTCATTCCGCTGTTAGGCATGGTGCCGCAGCGGCTCATTGTCGGGGCAGCGAGTGGTGGTAGACCCGACGTCATCTCATCCAACCTCGGTGTGGTCAACCGAGCTGCTGGCCGGGCGGACGGGGCAGACGCGGACTATTTCGCTATGAAGATTCTCTACTCGGGCGCGACCAAGACGATGATGTACCGGTTCGGCGGCCTACAGGTTTTCCTCGCGGGAAGAGCGCACGGACAGTTCTTTATTTCGGCGACAAGTTATCAGCCGGGATGCGCCAACACGAACGATGAGTTGCGACAAGAACTTTCGAGCATCTTGAAGGATTTCTCGCTGACCGGTACGTATCTCGGCGTGCCCCGGAACGTACACCATTGAAAGAATCATCGCGTTGAATCCAGAGGCGGATCGGCCGCTCACCGTAGCTTGACCTGCTCCATAGCTTGAGGAGCCAGCGGGGCCTTATCGACGACACCCCCGCTCGATGATGGGTCTGCTGCACGAACCGGTGACAGTTTCGGTTACGCGGCCTGACTGGCCGGTGTGGTCATGATTGCTTCGAATTCGACGGGGGTCAACCGGCCGAGGCCTATCTGTCGGCGTCGGCGGTGGTAGGTGCGTTCGATCCAGGTGACGATGGCGATGCGCAACTGCTCGCGGGTGTCTCAGCGGCGGCGGTCCAAGACGTTCTTTTGCAGCAGACTGAAGAAGGACTCCATGGCCGCGTTGTCACCGGCCGCGCCGACGCGGCCCATTGATCCGACCATGTCGTGACGGCCCAGGGCACGAACGAATTTTCTGCTGCGAAATTGCGACCCGCGGTCACTGTGGAGGATGCAGCCGGCGACATCGCCGCGGCGTGCAACGGCGCTATTGAGCGCCTGGGTGGCCAGCCGTGACTTCATCCGCGAGTCGATGCTGTAGCCGACGATCCTGGTGGAGAACACGTCCTTGATCCCGCAAAGGTAGAGCTTGCCTTCGCCGGTGCGGTGTTCAGTAATATCAGCCAGCCACAACCGATTTGGGGAATCCGCGGTGAAATCCCGGCCCACCAGATCGTCGTGCACAGGCGGCCCGGGCTTGCCGTTCTTGCCACGCTTCTTGCCGAAGGCACTCCACCAGCCGTTGGCCGAGCAAATCCGCCAGGCGGTGCGCTCGGCCAACGGCTGCCCGGCATCGCCGGCCTCGGCGGCCAGGAAGCGGTAGCCGAACTCCGGATCATCGCGATAAGCGTCGAACAAGGCGTTAGCGCGGTAGGCCTCGACCAGCTCGGCGTCGGTCACCGGGTTGGCCAGCCACCGGTAGTAGGGCTGGCGAGCGAGCTTGAGGCCCCGGCACGTCACCGCCACGGCAATCCCGTCGGCAGCGAGCTCTTTCACGAGCGGGTAAAGCCTTTTCCCGGCAGATTGGACTGCGACAGATACGCCGCCGCCCGACGCAGCACCTCATTCTCCTGCTCCAACAGCCGGTTTCGGCGACGCAGCTCCCGAAGCTCAGCCGATTCCCCGATCGTCTTGCCCGGAGCTGCCCCGTCGTCGATATCGGCCTGGCGTAGCCGCTTCCACAGCGTCATCGGGTGTACCCCGAAATCGACAGCGAGCTGCTCAATCGTCACACCGTCCTCGCGGCTGCGGGCGACACGCATAACGTCGTCGCGGAACTCCTTCGGATAGGGCCTTGCCATGGTGACATCCTTCCAGCCCGCCCACCCTGGGCAAGCGATCTCAGGTGTCACCTATCCCTGCAGCAGACCCGTGATCGTCACGTGACGATAGCAATGACTTCACCGGCGCCGGGATCGCGCATGCTGAAAGTGATCTCGGCTCGGCCTACTCGGCGCATTCCTTCGAGTGACCCGAACTGCCTGCTAGCATCGGTCCGTGCCTGAACGCGGGGCCTCGGTGCGAATCGGGATTTTGGGCGCGGCCCGCATTGCGCCGTTGGCGCTCGTCAACCCGGCCTGGGAAAGCAACGAGGTCGTGGTGGGTGCGGTTGCAGCACGTGATGTGTCTCGTGCTCAAGCCTTTGCCGCCAAACATGGCATCGCCCGGGTGCATGACAGCTACGAGGCCCTGGTCGCCGATCCAGATCTGGATGCCGTCTACATCCCGCTGCCGAACGGCCTGCACGGCAGGTGGACTCGGGCTGCGCTTGTTGCGGGCAAGCACGTGCTGTGTGAGAAGCCGTTTACTGCCAATGCCGCCGAGGCTCGTGAGATCGCCGAATTGGCCGCGAAGTCGGACCGGGTTGTGATGGAGGCATTCCATTACCGCTACCACCCGTTGACTGTGCGTGCGGAGGAGATCGTCGCCTCCGGCGAGTTGGGCCCACTGGAGCGGGTAGAGGCGGCCTTGTGCTTTCCGTTGCCGAGATTCGCCGACATTCGCTACAACTACGCCCTTGCCGGTGGGGCGATGATGGATGCCGGAAGCTATGCAGTTCACATGACCCGCACCTTTGGTGGCTCGATCCCGGAAGTCGTTTCAGCACAGGCGAAATTGCGTGGCTCTGATGTGGACCGGGCTATGAACGCCGAGCTGCGGTTCGCGAGCGGACACACCGGCCGGGTTCGCTGTTCGATGTGGTCGTCGGATCTACTGCGGATAGGCGCCAAGGTGGTCGGTGACCGCGGCGAGCTGCGCGTGCTCAACCCGGTGCTACCGCACGTTTTCCATCGGCTGTCGGTCCGTTCAGCCGATGGCAAGCGGGTGGAACGCTTCCCGAAGCGCGCTTCCTACGCGTATCAGCTTGACGCGTTCGCCGCGGCGGTGCTGCGCGGCGAACCGGTGAAGACGCCGCCAGAGGACGCGGTCGAGAACATGACCGTCATCGACGCGATTTATCGCGCTGCCGGACTGCCGCTGCGCAAGCCGGCCTGAACGCTGATCCGTTGGCTCAGTTGGCATTCGGGCAATCAGCTGGTGAAGTGCACCTGATTCACGTGCTCGGCCACCCGCAAGGCGTTGGCCGCGACCGTCAAACTGGGATTCAAACCGGTGCTGGAAGGAAAGAACGAGGTGTCCACCACGTAGAGGTTGTCCACCTCGTGCGCCCGGTTGTGTGGGTCTAGCACGCTGGTTTGGGGGTCGGTACCGAAGCGGCACGTGCCGCAGACATGGCCCACCGAAGCGTTGTTTTCGCCATCGCGCAAGGTGACTTTGCGGAACGGCTGGAGTACCTCTTTCAACTGCCGCATAAACACGTTGCGGCGCTCGATCTCGCTGGCGTGCAGACGATACTGAAGCCGCAGCCGCTGGCGGCCGTTCAAGATTGGCCGGTCGGATGGCAGGACGCAGTTGTCCAGATAGGGCAGGTCTTCGGTGATCGATGCCAATACCAGTCCGCCGTTGAAGAACCGCTCATAGCCCCAGCGAACCGCCGGACTCATCAGGCGCAGCGCCTTCGCCCGCCAGCCCGGGCCGGTGCTCAACACCTCGATGGGCAGCATCGAGCCGAACGACTGCACGGTGCCGTATTTGTCTCCCTCCCAAAAATAGAAATCGTTCAGCCCGATCTCTTTATTTTGAGCGGTGATGTTGCAATCGGGTTGGGGCCAGATTTCGATCAAATCGATGAGATGGCGCATCAGGTTGCGCCCCACCAAGTCTGAGCCATTGGCCAATCCGCGTGGCCAATCACCCGAACGGGAATTGAGCAACAGCAGTGGGGTGGCCAGTGCACCGGCAGCCACTACCACCACCTTGCCCTTCAGGGCCAACATCCCGGAGCCGCTCTCGCAAATCACTTGACGGACTTGCCTGCCGTCTGCTTCCAGACGCACGGCCCGGCATTCGGCCAACAGGTGCGCGCCGTGCTCGGCAATGGCCGGTAGCAAGCAATTGCGAGCGGCGTCGTTTTTGCACGACTGGTGGCACAGATACCCCTGACAGGTGGAACAACCGTCGGTGTAATCACAGGCCATCGGCAGGTGGTAGGGATGCAGTCCGCGGCCGGTCAGATAGTCGACTAGCGGTTGGTTGTCTGCCGAAAACGGCGGCGCCGCGGGCAGGCCGACCTCCGCTGCCTCCGGCCGTAGGGGATCGGGTTGGCCGCGAACTCCCAGCTGCTTCTCCGCCGCGGTGTACCAGGGCAGCAGCTGGTCGTAGCTGATCGGCCAGGCATCCGGCACGGTCGAATCGCCCGGGTTGCGGAAATTTTGACGCGGAGTGAAATCGCGCACGAAGAAGCGCTCGGAGACCATGCCATAGAGGCCCGACGACCCTCCCGTCCCGCTGCCGAGGAACGGCACGAACCGCCGCGAGAAGCGCCCACTGATGTCTTCGACCTCGTCGATGGAACGTCCGGCGCGGGACAGGGCGTCGTAATAGGCCTCGGCGGAACGGCCGGCCAGTGGCTCGGCCAATTCCGGCATCGAAGCGCGGATGGTCCCGGGCACGCCCGGCAGAGTTGAGCGGCCCTTCTCGACGAACAGCACCCTGCGGCCTGACCGGGACAGCGAATAGCCCAGCATCCCGCCCCCCATGCCGGTGCCCACCACAATCGCGTCCCACTCAACGCGTTCCGCCTCGTGCGCGGTCAGGTCGCCGTCAACCAAAAAGGAGCTCCTCAGGGGACGATGGCCAAGCTTTGCCCGGTTTGGGCGAATCACGAACCTACCACCCACTGCCACAGGCAGGCCGAGCTTTCCCTTGCCGCATGTGCAAGGAACCCGAACATGACCGATACCCTTGAGAATGCCTTCGGGCACTGGAAGGGAAAGGCCCGGATCACATTGAAATTCGTGCTGGCAAGCTTTGGAACTCGCGGCGATGTCGAACCTTGGGTCACGGTGGGCCGTGAGTTGCTGCGCAGGGGGCACGACGTGCGCATGGCCGTCCCGCCCGATTTGGTTGGCTTCGCCGAATCGGCTGGGCTTGCGGCGGTTGCCACCGGTCCGGATGTGCATAGCATTTTGGACGACCATCGCAAGTTCTGGACGCAATTCTTCAGCAAGCCCTGGAGAATCCATGAGCTGATCAGGTTGCGGCGCGAAGTGTGGGAGCCCGTTACCCGTTACTGGACGGAGATCAGCACCACGCTGAAGTCGTTGGCGGACGGGGCCGATTTGCTATGCACCAGTCTGAATTTCGAGGGCGCCGCTGCCAACGTCGCCGAGTATTACGACATTCCGTTGGCCACGCTGCATTATTTTCCGGTGCGGGCCAGCGGCTGGCTCCTGCCATTCCTGCCGGCGTCGTTGGGTCGCGCTGTAATGACGACGTTCGACTGGCTGGGTTGGCGCGTGGAGAAGAAGTTCGAGGATGTGCAGCGCCGCGAATTGGGGCTACCAAAGGCAACTCGCCCTTGGACGCGGCGGATCGCCGAACGTGGATCGTTGGAGATCCAGGCTTACGACGAGGTGTGCTTCCCCGGGCTAGCAGCCGAATGGGCGAAATTCGATGGGCGACGTCCTTTTGTCGGGGCGCTGACGATGGAATTGCCAACCGATGCCGATGAGGAGGTCACCTCGTGGATTGCCGCGGGACCACCGCCGATTTTCTTCGGCTTTGGCAGCATTCCTGTCGAATCACCCTCTGACACGGTCGCGATGATCAGCGCGGCGTGCACGCAGTTGGGCGAGCGGGCGTTGGTTTGCTCCGCGGGGACCGACTTCAGTGGCGTTCCCCATTTCGAGCACGTCAAGATGGTAGGCACGGTGAACTATGCGGCCATCTTTCCGGCTTGCCGCGTGGTCGTCCACCATGGTGGCACCGGCACCACGGCCATAGGCCTGCGTGCTGGGGTCCCCACGTTGATCCTTTCGACGGACCTCGATCAAACGCTCTGGGGGTCTCGGGTCAAACGGCTGAAGGTGGGCGTCTCCCGGCGTCTTTCGGGGACGAACCAGGAATCACTGATCGCTGACTTGCGCACCGTCCTCGCCCCGGACTATGCGACCCGGGCTCGCAAGATCGCCACCCAGATGAGTAAAGCTGCCGAAAGCGTTGCGGCCGCCGCTGATCTTGTGGAACGTGCCGCCCGTTTGCGGCATGTGGGCTGATCGGAGAAAGTGGGCTGCCGCATTGATTTGGTGACGGCCCGTGTCAGGGCGGCTGGAAAGCGGATTCGTTTAATTTTGCCCAAAATGCTTGCTGACAAGTACCAGCAATCACTCTAATAACACTTTGCCATTTCGGCGCTATTTTCAGGGTGGAACCGGCTTCTAAGGCAGCTGTAAGAAGTACGGGCGGCTTGCTCGTCCTGAAGATGCCGGTCAGCGAGCGCGTCGCCTGTGATACTCGCGCCAACGCGAATAGCGATATTGCGGTCACGATCGAACCTGCACCTGCGACGACAGACCTGCGTGAGATCCGGGCCGCTGTCAAACATGCGTTGATTGACTACGGGGAGGAGGTCGATGAGCGTCGAGCACTGTTATCGATTGTTCCGCTGTTGCCGCAGCGGCTTTTCAGGCGAATGATCACCGTGGTTGCCGGCGTCGCCTCATCAAACCTCGGCGTGGTCAATCCGGCCGCGAGCCAGCCAGACGGTACGGACGCCGACTACTTCGCCATGAAGATTCTCTACTCAGGCGTGTCCAGGGCGACGATGCACCGGTTCGGTGGACCGCTGTTCTTGCTCTCCGGGAGAGCGTGTGGACAGGTCTCTATCTCGATGACTGGTTATCAGCCAGGCCGTCCCAACTCGAACGATAGTTTGCGACAAGAAACTTCGCGGGCCTTGAGCGACTTCTCGCTCGCCGGTACGCATTTCGGAGCACCCCAGGATCACACACCATTGACGGAACCGCCACGTCAAATCCGCGATACGGGCGATTGACGCACCAGAGTCCGCAAAGTGCAAGCCCGCTAGCGGGATTCAAGTCTGGATCGCGCTACCGAGATGCCGGCGTGTGCGGTTTCAATGTCATTTCATTTCAGGGTGGAACCGGTCTCTCGGCATATGGCACGAAGTACGGTACGAAGATGGGCAATGTGCTTGATGTGGTGGACCAGGCCGCGTTTGATATCGGTCGAGTGACGGGAGTCACCACCCAGTTGCAGTGTCTGTGGGTGTATGACGGTCCGGTCGACATCGAGGGTCTGCGGCGGTTTCATGGCCATCTTCAGCGGGGGCGGTTGTCCCGCCGTATCGAGCGGTCGCCGTTGCGGTTTGGTCGCCACCGGTGGGTGTCAGCTGAGCGCTCATCTGAGCTGGAGGTCGCGGCGGCGCGGCCGCGTGAAGAATTCGACGCCTGGCTCGACGAGCAGGCCTCCACGCCGCTGGATTGCGAGCAGGGTCCTGGATGGCATCTTGCGGTGCTGCCGTTCACCGATGGCGGCACTGGGGTGAGCTTGCTCGTCTCTCATTGTCTGATTGACGGCGTGGGGCTGTGTGAGGCGGTGGCGGATGCGGTGTTGGGCCGCGACGACCCGATCAGTTGGCCGGCTGCTGCATCGCGGCGGCGGTGGTCGGCGCTGCGCGAGGATGCCCGGCAATTCGGGCGCGATACCCGCGGCATCGGCCGCGGCGTTGGTGCCACGGCCCGGTTGGCCCGGCGTAGCCGCCGTGGTGCTCAAGCTGCCATACCGCTGCCTAGCACGCCACTGACGTCACCTGGCGGAGCGGCCGAACTCGTAACGCTGGCAACGACGACGATCTTCGTCGATGCCGACGATTGGGAGGCCCGCGCACATTCACTCGGCGGGACCAGCAATGCACTGCTTGTGGGTTTGGCGGCCCGCCTCGCCCAGCGACTGGGACGGGTCAGCGCAGGCGGCTCGGTCGTCGCGAGGGTGCCGGTCAACGAGCGCGTCGCCGGTGATACTCGCGCCAACGCAGTCAGCGATATCGCCGTCACGGTCGACCCTGCAACTGCGGCGACGGACCTGCGCGAGATCCGGGCCGCTGTCAAACAAGCGCTGACGGGTCAGCGTGAGCTGCGCGATGAAGAGCGGGCCGCAATGTCGATCGTTCCCCTGTTGGCCCTGGTGCCGAAGCGGTTCCTCCTCAAGGCCGGCGGCGGCGGCGCTGCAGCAGGCGTCGTTTCATCAAACCTCGGTGTGGTTCAACCGGCCGCAAGCCGGCCAGATGGCACGGACGCCGACTACTTCGCGATGAGGCTTCTCAACTCGGATGTACCCAAGGCGATGATGCACCGGTTCGGTGGACGGCTGTTCTTGCTCTCCGGGAGAGCGCGTGGACAGGTCTCTATCTCGGTGAATGGTTATCAGCCCGGTCGTCCCAACTCGAAAGAGGCCTTGCGTCGCGATCTGGTCAGCGTCTTGGACGAATTCTCCCTCACCGGCACACACCACTAAACGGCTGGCCTCGGTGCCCGATTCACCAGGTTCAGGCCCCGGATCGGGGGAGGCGGCCTCTGGAGTGGTGTAGGGTCGCGACGCCAACGAGCGCAGAGAAGTTGAACGCCCTCGGCACAGTGCTTGCTCAGCGGCCCAGTCCATGAATCCAAACGTATTGCCGCAGTTCACCGGAAAGTCACCGCTGCTAGAACCCGTGCTTGCAAGATACGCGCGGATCATGTGGCATTATGGACTTCGTCGAAACCCGGACAAGCCCGATGGTCTTGCACTACCGTATAGTTTCACTCATGTCGAACAGAAGGGTGCAGGGGCCCGGGGAGCGTCAGTCGCTGCGATCGCGACGGCAGCTCGTTGGCCTTGGGCATCGACGTGCAGCAACCCAGCCGGTGGCTGATTTTCGCCGATGTTCGGGCCGGTTGGCGGACGGTTCACGGGGAGGCGGACCGCGCTGCGTGTTTGGACCGGATCGAATGGAACTTGACTGATATTCGCCGAAGAATTGGGCGAGAGGCTACGGCTGCCCGGAATTCTGAGAATTGTGGGTTAAACCACATGGTTTTGGGGGAGTTATGGAACCTGACGACGGTGGACTTCCGCTGACGCGTGGTCAGCTGGATATATGGCTTGCCGAGGAAACGGGTCTTGTTGGTGCCAAGTGGCAACTGGGCGTGCTTGTCCGAATCGCTGGACCGATTGACCCTAATTTATTGGAGTCGGCGATCCGCGAGGCGGTGCACGAGGCCGAACCGCTGAGAGCCAGCTTTTACGAGGTGGGCGGCCAGGTTTTCCAAAAGATCGTCGATCATCCGGACGTTGAGCTTGCCCGCTACGACCTCATGGATTCTCAGAATCCTGGAGGGGACGCCTACCGGTTAGCGTCGTCGATTCAACGCACACTGATGCCGCTCAATGGCACGCTGTTCAAATTTGCATTGCTGCAAACGCGGCCGGATGAATTTTATTTGTTCGTCTGCTGCCACCACATTGTCGTAGACGGGATCGGCCTCGCTCTCGTTTTACATCGGGTTGCAGCTGTTTACAATGCACTTGCTTCGGGCGCGGCGATCCCGCCGGGGTTCTTTGGGTCACTGGATGAGCTGGTTGCCTGTGAGTCCGAATACGAAGCATCCAGCGACTATCTCGATGACCAGGCATTTTGGTCAAGTAAGCTGGCGCCGGAAGGCGACGCCGCTTCTAGGGTGGGACGCAACGGCGGGGGACGTAGTCGGGATGAGTCTTCGGCGCCAATTCAATTGGACCCGTCTGCCGTTGCCGGCATAGACGACCTGTCAAAGGCGTTGGGGATGCGTCGCTCGTCGGTGATTACTGCGGCGTGTGCGCTGCTGGTGCGTGGGAGCGAGTCCGAGAGTTCGGACGTGGTGTTCGATTTTCCGGTCAGCAGGCGTGTGCGTCCCGAGGTAAAGCTGGTGCCCGGAATGATTTCCGGGGTTGTTCCCCTGGTGTTGAAACCTTCGCCGAATGCTACGGTTGCTGACTTTTGTGGACATGTCGATGCTCGAATCCGCGAAACGCTGCAGCATCAACGGTTCCCTACGCGTGCCATTGAGAACACCACGCGTTTCCCTGGTGGCGTTGGGCAGACATCGAATCGGGTAGCGGTTAACTTTATTCCGACTACGCACATGACGGATCTTGCTGGTTCTGCGGTAACGGCGACCCTGACGCATGATGGTCTTGGCGAGCAGTTCAGGCTCGTTTTCTTTAGAGACGACGATCAGCTATTTCTCAGCACACCCGGCGCTGGACAATTATTCGCGGATTGTGATCTTCGCGATTTGGTGACGCGACTAGAGCGGGTGTTGGTGGGGATGGCCAACGACCCAGAGCGGTTGCTGTCGTCTGTGGATGTGCTGGATGGCGGTGAGCACACCCGGTTGGATGAGGTCGGTAACCGGGCGGCGTTGATGGCGAGCGCCTCGCCGTCCGCGTCGATTCCGATGTTGTTCGCCGCGCAAGTGGCCCGTGCCCCGGAATCGGTGGCGCTGGCGTGTGGGGAGCGTTCCTGGACATACCGCGAGTTGGATGAGGCTGCGAACCGGTTGGCGCAGCTATTGGCCGCTCAGGGTGTAGGCGCGGATGAGTCTGTGGCACTGCTGTTTTCGCGCTCCGCTGAGGCGATCGTGTCGATTCTGGCGGTTTTGAAGACCGGAGCGGCTTATTTGCCGATCGACCCGGCGGTGCCGGCAGCGCGGATGGAGTTCATGATTGCCGACGCCGCGCCTATCGCGGCGATCACCACCGCGGGCCTGCGGTCTCGGCTCGATGGCTCCGATCTGCTGGTCATCGATGTCGACGACCCCCAAATCCAGACGTACCCGGGCACGCCATTGCCGGCGCCCGCGGCTGACGACGTTGCCTACCTGATCTACACGTCGGGCACCACCGGCGTTCCCAAAGGTGTGGCCGTCACCCACCGCAACGTCACGCAGCTGATGGAGTCGCTCGACGCCCACCTCGAGCTGGCGGGTCAGGTGTGGTCGCAGTGGCATTCGTTGGCTTTCGACGTCTCGGTGTGTGAGATCTGGGGTGCGCTGTTGCACGGCGGGCGGCTGGTCGTGGTGTCTGAGTCGGTGGCGCGCTCGCCGGAAGATTTCCATGCGTTGCTGAGCGCGGAACAGGTCACTGTCCTCAGTCAGACACCGTCGGCGTTCTATGCGCTGCAAACCGCCGATGCGCTCGCTCCTGAGCTGCGCGATCAGCTCAAGCTGGAGACCGTGCTATTCGCCGGTGAAGCGCTGGAGCCTGAGCGCCTCGGGACGTGGTTGGACAATCACCCAGGGCTGCCGCGCCTGATCAACCTGTATGGCACCACCGAGACGACCGTGCACGCCTCGTTTCGGGAAATCCTTCACAGCGATGTCGCCAGCAGCGCCAGTCCCATCGGGGCGCCATTGGCGCACCTTGCCTTCTTTGTGCTCGACAGCTGGTTGCGACCGGTACCCGCGGGCGTGGTCGGAGAGTTGTATGTGGCGGGTTCCGGCGCGGGATATGGCTACCTGCGCCGGGGCGGTTTGACGGCGTCGCGGTTTGTGGCCTGCCCGTTCGGGGAGACCGGCGCGCGGATGTACCGCACCGGGGATTTGGTGTGCTGGGGCGCCGACGGCCAACTGGACTATCTCGGCCGCGCGGACGAGCAGGTCAAGATCCGCGGCTATCGCATCGAGCTTGGTGAGGTGCGCGCGGCCCTGGCCGAGCTCGACGGGGTGGAGCAGGCGGTGGTGATCGCCCGCGAGGACCGCCCCGGCGACAAGCGCCTGGTGGGTTATGTCACCGGGACCGCCGATCCGGCAACAGCGCGACCGAAACTGGCCGACCGGCTGCCGGCCTACATGGTGCCGGCTGTGGTGGTGGCGCTCGACGCGATGCCGCTGACCGTCAACGGCAAGCTCGATAAACGGGCGCTGCCGACTCCGGAGTATAAGGATGTCGATCGTTACCGCGCCCCGGACAGCGCGGTCGAGGAGATCCTGGCTGGCATCTACGCCCAAGTGCTCGGTGTGGAACGGGTTGGGATCGATGACTCGTTCTTCGAGCTGGGCGGGGACAGCATTCTGTCGATGCAGGTCGTGGCACGGGCTCGGCTCGCGGGATTGGTGTGCCGGCCACGCGATATTTTCGTCGAGCAAACCGTGGCCGGGCTGGCCCGGGTGGCCCGGGTGGCTGACGGTGCATCTGGTGCGGTCGATGAGGGTATCGGGCCGGTGGTAGCCACCCCGATCATCCGGTGGCTGGAAAGTGTCGACGGTCCGGTTGATCAGTTCAATCAGACGGTGGTAGTGCAGGTCCCGAAAGGGGTGACCGAGGCCGACGTGGAGGTGGTGCTGCAGGCGTTGATCGACCGCCATGCGATGCTGCGGTTGCGCGTCGATGACGACGGCGCTGGGGGTTGGTCGTTACAGGTGCCCGAAGTGGGATCGGTGGATGTCGGCGGTTGCCTGCGATCGGTGGACGTGTTGAGCGACGAGGCGCTGGTAAAGGCGCGGTCGCTGTTGAACCCGTCCGCAGGGGTGATGCTGAGCGCGTTATGGGCCGGCTCGAGTGCACAGTTGGCGCTGACCATTCATCACCTGGCTGTTGATGGAGTGTCGTGGCGAATTGTGTTGGAAGACCTCAACATTGCCTGGGCCCAGCATCACAGTGGGCAGCCCGTGGAATTGCCCAGCGGTGGGACTTCGTTTGCCCGGTGGTCGTCGGTATTGGCTGAGTACGCGCGCACCCCGGCGGTGCTGGAGCAGGCCGATGTCTGGCGGCGGGTAGCGTCGGCGCCTGCGGTGTTGCCGGCGGTGCGACCCGAGGTGGATACCTTCGCCACGGCCGGGCACTTTTCGATGGATCTGGATGTCGAGACCACCCAGGTGCTGCTTGGTGAGGTACCGGCAGCGTTTCATGCCGGGGTGCACGACATCTTGTTGATCGGATTCGCGTTGGCGTTGGCGGAGTTTTTCGGCACGGCCAGCGCGCCGATCGGCATCGACGTCGAAGGCCATGGGCGCGAGGAGGAGTTGGCCGCTGACGTAGACCTGACCCGCACCGTGGGGTGGTTCACCACCAAATTCCCGGTGTCGTTGGCCGTCGCTGGACTGAATTGGGCGCAGGTAAAAAGCGGCGAGGCCGCGCTGGGAGCGTTGGTCAAGGACGCTAAAGAACAGCTTCGGGCAGTCCCCGAAGGATTGAACTACGGTGTGCTGCGCTATTTGAGCTCCGAGGTGGACTTGGCCGTGCCCGAGCCGACGGTCGGATTCAACTATCTGGGCCGTCTGGGCGCAGCGGGGGCCGAGAACTCCGGTGATCTCTGGCGGATCAGCCCGGAAAGCTTGTCGTTGGCCGCGGCTGCCGCGGCGGTGCCCATGCCGCTGATGCACACTGTGGACCTCAACGCCGCCACCGTCGACACTGACGCCGGGCCGCAGCTGCAGGCCAACTGGACCTGGGCGCCGTCGGTGCTGAATCACTCGCAGGTCAGCCGGCTTGGCCGGTTGTGGTGTGAGGCCCTTGTCGGCATCTGCGCGCATGTGCGCGGTGGCGGGGGTGGGCTGACGCCCTCTGATCTCGCGCTTGTCGGGCTGAGTCAGGAGCAGATCGACGAGCTCCAGCGTCAATATGCGGATCGCTGACGTCTTACCGCTGACCCCCCTGCAGCAGGGCCTGCTCTTTCACGCCGGCACCGCGCAGGGTAGCGGCGACGATCTGTATGCGGTGCAGCTCGATATCACCGTAAACGGCCCGCTCGATCAGCACCGGCTGCATGAGGCGGTGCAGACGGTGGTCAACCGCCATCCCAACCTGGTGGCCCGATTCTGGGAACGATTCGGCGAGCCGGTGCAGATCATCCCCGCCGACCCCGCCGCAGCGTGGCGGTATGTCGACGCCGACCCGGAGGTCGATGTCGAGGAGCAGATCCAGCAGGTGTGCGCTACCGAGCGCGCGGCGGTCTTCGACCTGGCCGAACAGCCGGCCTGTCGGGCGGCGTTGATCCGCACCGCACCAGACCAGCACCGGTTTGTCCTGACCATCCACCACATCGTGGTGGATGGTTGGTCGCTGCCGATCCTGCTGGGGGAAATTTTTGCCAGCTACACCGGGCAGTGGTTGCCTGCCGCCGCGCCGTATCGCCGTTTTGTCGGCTGGCTGGCCGGCCGGGATCGCGACGCCGCCGGTGCGGCGTGGCGTGAGGTGTTGGCCGGGTTTGACACCCCCACGCTGGTCGGGCCGCCGGATCGGTTGGGCCTCGGGCAACGAGGTGTCGCCTCGTTTCGACTTACTGAGCAGACCACCCGCGCGGTCAGCGAGCTGGCTCGCTCGCAGCAGACCACCGTCAACACCGTGCTGCAGGGTGGTTGGGCGTTCCTGCTGAGCTCGTTGACCGGGCAACATGACGTCGCATTCGGTGTCACGGTCTCGGGACGGCCCGACGAGGTGCCCGGGGCGGACTCGATGGTGGGCCTGTTGATCAACACAGTGCCGGTGCGGGCCACCATCACCGCGACAACCACCACCGCAGAGTTGCTCAACCAACTGCAAAGCGCATACAACCACACCCTCGAGCACCAGCACTTGGCGCTTAGCGAGATCCACCGCATCACCGGCCAAGAACGCCTCTTCGACACCCTTTTCGCGTTCGAGAACTATCCCCTCGACACCGATGCATTGTCGGACGTCGACGGGTTGGCCATCACCAAGTTCAGCAACCGCGAATACAACCACTACCCGCTTGCAGTGCAGGCGCTTCCCGGCAACGAACTGGGCTTGCGCGTCGAATTCGACACCGACGTGTTCGACGCGGACCGCATCGAAGCGCTGTTTGAGCGCCTGCAGCGGGTGTTGGTGGCGATGACCGTCGACCCCACCCGACGACTGTCGTCGGTGGACGTGCTGGATGCCGGTGAGCATGCCCGGCTGGATAGGTGGGCCAACCGGGCGGCGTTGACGGCGCCGGCCGGGCCCGCGGAGTCGATTCCGGTGTTGTTTAGCGCGCAGGTGGCGCTTACTCCGGAGGCGGTGGCGCTGTCCTTCAACGGCCGGTCGATGACCTACCGGGAGTTGGAGGAAGCGGCCAACCGGTTGGCGCACCTGTTGGTCGACCAGGGTGTGGGTCCGGGGCAGTGCGTGGCGTTGCTGTTTTCCCGGTCGGTTGAGGCGATCGTGTCGATTTTGGCGGTGCTCAAGACCGGCGCGGCGTATTTGCCGATCGATCCGGTGGTGCCGGCGGCGCGGGTGGAGTTCATGATCGGTGATGCCGCGCCGGTGGCGGCGATCACCACAGCCGGGTTGGCTGACCGGCTCGACGGGCATGATCTGCCGGTCATCGATATCGATGACCCTGAAATTGATACCTATCCATGGACTGCGTTGCCGGCACCGGCGACCGATGACATCGCGTACCTGATCTACACGTCGGGCACGACCGGCGTCCCCAAGGGCGTGGCCATCACCCACCACAACGTCACCGAGCTGCTGACGGCCGCCGGCGATGGCCTGGAACTGGCAGGCCAAGTGTGGTCGCAGTGGCATTCGCTGGCGTTCGACGTCTCGGTGTGGGAGATCTGGGGTGCGCTGCTGCACGGTGGGCGCTTGGTAGTGGTCCCCGAGTCGGTGTCGCGTTCGCCAGAAGAATTCCATGCCCTGCTGATCAGCGAGCAAGTCAGCGTGCTGAGCCAGACTCCGTCGGCTTTTTATGCGTTGCAGACCGCCGCTGCGTTGACCCCCAAGTTGGACGATCAGCTCAAACTCGAGACGGTGGTGTTCGCGGGTGAAGCGCTGGAGCCGCCCCGTCTTCGGACGTGGTTGGGTCACCACCCGGGTCTGCCGCGACTGATCAATATGTATGGCACCACCGAGACGACCGTGCATGCTTCGTTTCGGGAGATCGTCGATGATGACGTCGACAGCAATGCCAGCCCTATTGGGGGCCCGCTGGCCCATCTCGCCTTTCTGGTGCTGGATCGCTGGTTGCGCCCGGTACCCGCGGGAGTGGTCGGAGAGTTGTATGTGGCGGGTTCCGGCGCGGGATATGGGTATGTGCGCCGGGCTGGGTTGACGTCGTCGCGGTTTGTGGCCTGCCCATTCGGCGGTTCTGGAACCCGGATGTATCGCACCGGCGATTTGGTGCGCTGGGGCGCGGGCGGGCAGCTGGATTATCTGGGCCGGGCTGATGACCAGGTCAAGATCCGTGGCTATCGCATCGAACTTGGTGAAGTGCGGGCTGCGCTGGCCGGGGTCGACGGGGTGCAGCAGGCCGTGGTGGTCGCCCGTGAGGATCGCCCGGGTGATAAGCGCCTGGTCGGTTATGTCACCGGGACCGCCGATCCGGCGGCCGCACGCGCCGCGCTCGCTGATCGGCTGCCGGCCTATATGGTGCCGACGGCGGTGGTGACGCTGGATGCGCTGCCGCTGACGGTCAACGGCAAGCTCGACAAGAGGGCGTTGCCGGCACCGGAATATCAGGATGTCGATCACTACCGCGCCGCCAGCGACCCGGTCGAGGAGATCCTTACCGGTATCTACGCCCAAGTCCTCGGGCTCGAGCGCGTCGGCGTCGACGACTCCTTCTTCGAACTTGGCGGAGATTCGTTGTCGGCGATGCGGGTAATCGCGGCGGTCAACAAGTCATTGGATGCCGCCCTATCGGTGCGGATCTTGTTCGAGTCGCCTGCGGTTGCCCAATTGGCGTCGCGTGTGGGTGCTGGCGGACGTGGCTTGGAGCCGTTGGTGGCGGGCGAGCGACCGGCGGTGGTGCCGTTGTCGTTTGCTCAGAACCGGTTGTGGTTCTTGGACCAGTTGCAAGGGCCGTCGCCGATTTACAACATGGCGGTGGCGTTGCGGCTGTGTGGTCACCTGGATGCCGAGGCGTTGGGTGCGGCGCTGGGCGATGTGGTGGCCCGTCATGAGAGCCTGCGCACGTTGTTTGCCGCCCCGGACGGCGTGCCCCAGCAGTTGGTCGTTTCCGCCGATAGCGCTGAGTTACCTTGGGACGTAGTCGATGCCAGCGGCTGGCCGGCAAGCCGGCTGGAGGAGGCCATCGGCGCCGCAACACGTCACCCTTTTGATTTGTCGACCGAGATCCCGCTGCGCGCAACTCTTTTCACTCTCGGTGCGGACGAGCATGTGCTGGTGGGGGTAGTGCACCATATCGCTGCTGACGGTTGGTCGATCACTCCGTTGGTGGCTGATTTGGGGGTGGCTTATGCCAGCCGCTGTGCCGGGCAGGCCCCGAGCTGGGCGCCGTTGGCGGTGCAGTATGTCGATTACACGTTGTGGCAACGTGCTCAGTTCGGAGATCTCGACGACAGCGAGAGCTTGATCGCGTCCCAATTGGCCTACTGGGAAGGCGCTTTGGCCGGGATGCCGGAGCGGTTGGAGCTGCCGACTGATCGGCCCTACCCGCCGACTGCCGACTACCGTGGCGCCACCGTAACGGTGGACTGGCCGGTCGACTTGCAGCAGCGGGTGCGCAAAGTAGCCAGTGAGCACAATGCGACCACTTTTATGGTGGTGCAGGCCGCCCTGGCCGTGTTGTTGTCGAAGATCAGCGCGAGTTCTGATGTGGCGGTGGGGTTCCCGATCGCCGGACGCCGCGATCCTGCACTGGATGAGTTGGTGGGTTCGTTCATCAACACCTTGGTGCTGCGAGTCGATGTGGCCGGTGATCCCACCGCAGCGGAATTGCTGGAGCAGGTGCGCTCGCGCAGCCTGGCCGCCTACGAGCACCAGGACGTGCCCTTCGAGGTACTCGTCGAGCGGCTCAACCCAAGCCGAAGTCGGGCCCATCACCCGCTGGTCCAGGTGTTGTTGGCCTGGCAGAACAATCAGCCCGCCTCGTTGAGTTTGGGTGATCTGCAGGTCACCCCGCTGCCGGTGGACACGCACACCGCCCGCATGGATTTGGCGTTCTCGTTGTCGGAGTGCTTCACCGAGGACGGCGATCTTGCCGGCATCGGCGGAGCGGTGGAGTTTCGCACCGATGTGTTCGACGCGGGCAGCATCGAAGCGCTGATTGAGCGGTTGGAGCGGGTGTTGGTGGCGATGACCGCCGACCCGGCCCGACGGGTGTCATCGATGGACCTGGTCGATGCGGACGAGCAAGCCCGACTGGATCGGTGGGGCAACCGAGCCGTGTTGACGCAGTCGGAGCCGGTGTCGGAGTCGATTCCCGCCTTGTTTGCCGCGCAGGTAGCCCGTGCCCCGGAGGCAGTGGCACTGGTGTGCGGCGACAATTCGTGGACGTATCGCGAGCTCGACGAAGCGGCGAATCGGTTGGCGCACTTGTTGGTTGAGCGAGGTGCGGGTCCGGGACAATGCGTGGCGTTGCTGCTGGAACGTTCGGCCGAGGCGGTCGCGGCGATCCTGGCGGTACTCAAGACCGGGGCAGCGTATCTGCCGATCGACTCAGGGCACCCCGACGCGCGGATCGGGTTCATGGTGGCTGATGCCGCGCCGTTCGCCGCGATCACTACCGCGGATCTGGCCGGGCGGTTCGACGGGCACGACTTATTGATCCTCGACGTCGCCGACACCGCAGTGGACAGCCAGCCTTCGACCGCACTGGCGGCACCCGCGGCCGACGACATCGCATATCTGATTTACACCTCCGGCACCACCGGGACGCCGAAGGGCGTGGCGGTCACTCATCGCAACGTGACCCAACTGGTGGCGTCGCCCGATGTCGGCCTGCCGCACGCGGGGGTGCGGCCGCAGTACCACACCTTGGCCTTCGACACCTCAGTGTGGGAGATCTTCAGTTCCCTGGTGCAGGGTGGACGCCTGGTGGTGGCGCCCGATCCGGTAGCGCGCTCGCCGGAAGACTTGCATGCCTTGCTGGTTAGCGAACGGGTCAATGTATTCGTCCAGACGCCATCGGCGGTGGCGGCGTTATCGCCCCAGGGGTTGGAGTCGGCGATGTTGATCGTAGCCGGTGAGCCCTGTCCGGCCGAGGTGGTGGATCGGTGGGCGACCGGACGGGTGATGCTCAACGCTTACGGCCCCACCGAGACCGCGATGGTTGTGACGATCAGTGCGCCGTTGATACCGGGGTCGGGGGTGGTGCCGATCGGTTCACCGGTGCCCGGGGCGGCATTATTTGTGCTGGATAAGTGGTTGCGTCCGGTGCCGGCGGGTGTAGTCGGTGAGTTGTATGCGGCCGGCCGAGGCATCGCATGTGGATATTGGCGTCGGCCCGGGTTAACCGGGTCGCGGTTTGTGGCGTGTCCATTCGGGAATTCTGGGGCCCGGATGTATCGCACCGGCGACTTGGTCCGGTGGGGTCCCGATGGGCAGCTGCAGTATCTCGGCCGTGCCGATGAGCAGGTCAAGATCCGCGGCTACCGCATCGAGTTGGGTGAGGTGCAGGCAGCGCTTGCCGCACTCGACGGTGTGGAGCAAGCGGTCGTGGTTGCCCGCGAGGACCGCCCCGGCGATAAGCGCCTGGTTGGTTATGTGACGGGGACCGCCGAGCCAGCCGCCGCGCGCGCTGCCTTAGCTGAGCGGTTGCCGGCTTTTATGGTGCCCGCGGCGGTGGTGGTGCTCGAGGCGCTGCCGATGACCGTTAATGGCAAACTCGATACCCGCGCCCTGCCGACACCCGAGTACACCGCTGGTGAGTACCGCGCCCCGGCCAACGCCGTTGAGGAGATCCTGGCCGGCATCTATGCCCAAGTGCTGGGGGTGGCCCGGGTCGGAGTCGACGACTCGTTCTTCGATTTGGGTGGAGATTCGTTGTCGGCGATGCGGGTGATCGCGGCGATCAACAAATCTTTGGACGCTCACGTTGCGGTGCGTTTGTTGTTCGAGGCGCCCACGGTTGCGCAGTTGGCGCCGCGACTGACCGCCGGTGGGGATGTGTTGGCGCCCTTGGTGGCTGGCGAGCGACCGCCGGTGGTGCCGTTGTCGTTTGCCCAGAACCGGTTGTGGTTCATTGATCAGTTGCAGGGTCCCTCACCGGTTTACAACATGGCGGTGGCCTTGCGGCTGGGCGGGCGCCTGAATGCCGAGGCATTAGGCGCAGCGCTGGGCGATGTGGTGGCCCGTCATGAGAGTCTGCGCACGGTGTTCGCCGCTTCTGATGGCGTTCCGCAGCAAGTGGTGATGCCTGTTGAGCGCGCCGAGTTGGGCTGGGACATCGTTGATGCCAGCGATTGGTCGGCCAGCCGCCTGCAGGAGGCTATCGAGGAGACGGCCCGGCACAGTTTTGATCTGGCGAGCGAGATCCCGCTGCGGGCACGGCTTTTCCGGGTTGGTGAGGATGAGCATGTGCTGGTGGCGGTGGTGCACCATATCGCTGCCGACGGTTGGTCGATCACCCCGCTGGTGGCTGATCTGGGTGGGGCATATGCCGCCCGCTGTGCCGGCGAGGCTCCGGGTTGGGCGCCGTTGGCGGTGCAGTATGTCGATTACACGCTGTGGCAGCGCGCGCAATTCGGTGAGCTCGACGACAGCGAGAGCCTGATCGCCTCCCAGTTGGCCTATTGGGAAAGCACTTTGGCCGGGATGCCCGAGCGTGTGGAGCTTCCCACTGATCGGCCCTATCCGTTGGTGGCTGATTTCCGTGGGGCCAGCGTGGCCGTGGACTGGCCGGGCGAGTTGCAGCAGCAGGTTGCCCTGGTGGCTCGTGAGCACAATGCGACCAGTTTCATGGTGGTGCAGGCCGCGCTGGCGGTGTTGTTGGCCAAGCTGAGTGCCAGTTCTGATGTGGCGGTGGGTTTCCCGATCGCTGGTCGCCGCGATCCTGCGTTGGACGAGTTGGTGGGCTTTTTCGTCAACACGTTGGTGTTGCGGGTCGATGTGGCCGGTGATCCCACTGTAGCGGAGGTGTTGGCGCAGGTGCGCGCGCGCAGCCTGGCGGCCTATGAGCACCAGGACGTGCCGTTCGAGGTACTGGTGGAGCGGCTCAACCCGACCCGAAGCCGCGCCCACCATCCGCTGGTGCAGGTGTTGTTGTCCTGGCAGAACTTCGCCGGTGCCCCCGTCGCCGGGTTGGGCCTGGGTGATCTGGAGTTGACCCCGCTGCCGGTGGATACCCACACCGCGCGTACGGATTTGACGTTCTCGCTCGCTGAACGTTTCACCGAGGACGGTGAACTCGCCGGGATCGGCGGGGCGGTGGAATTCCGCACCGACGTGTTCGATGCGGTCAGCATCGAGACACTGATCGAGCGGTTGCGGCGGGTGTTGGTGGCGATGACCGCCGATCCGGCCCGGCGGGTGTCGTCGGTCGATGTGCTCGACGCCGGTGAACATGTCCGCCTCGACGAGATCGGCAACCGCGCGGTTTTGAGCTCGCCGGCTCCGCCTGCGGAGTCGATTCCGGGGTTGTTTGCCGCGCAGGTGGCGCGCACACCAGAGGCCGTGGCGTTGACCTTTGACGGTGAGCCAACGAGCTACCGCGAACTCGATGAGACCGCGAACCAGTTGGCGCACTTGCTGATTAGCCACGGCGCTGGCCCGGGGAAGTGTGTGGCGCTGCTAATGCAGCGATCGGCTGAAGCGGTCGTGGCGATGCTGGCGGTGCTCAAAACCGGCGCGGCGTATTTGGCTATTGACCCGGGTCATCCCGATGCGCGCATCGAGTTCATGGTGGCCGATGCCGCGCCGATCGCCGCGCTCACCACCGCCGGGCTGGCCGGTCGGTTGGACGGCCATCAGGTGGCGGTCATCGATATCGACGATCCCACTGTCGACACCCAGCCGCGCACTGCGCTGCCGGCGCCCGGCCCTGACGACGTCGCGTATCTGATCTACACCTCGGGCACCACCGGGATGCCCAAGGGAGTGGCGATCCCGCACCGCAACGTGGTCGGACTGCTGGACACTTTGGATGTTGACCTGGAGCTGTCGTCGGGACAGGTGTGGTCGCAGTGCCATTCGTTGGCCTTCGACTTCTCGGTGTGGGAGATCTGGGGTGCGTTGTTGCGGGGTGCACGCCTGGTAGTGGTGCCCGACCCGGTCGTGCGTTCGCCCCAGGATCTGCATGCGTTGCTGGCCACCGAACAGGTCAGCGTGTTGAGTCAGACGCCCTCGGCCTTTTATGCGTTGCAGACCGCTGATGGGCTCGCCCCCGAGTTGGGCGCTCAACTCAGCCTCGAGACGGTGGTGTTCGGCGGGGAAGCCCTCGACCCGCAGCGTCTTCAGAGTTGGCTGGATCGCCATCCGGGGTTGCCGCGGCTGATCAACATGTATGGCATCACCGAGACGACGGTGCATGCCTCATTCCGCGAGATCGTCGAAGCCGATGTCGATAGCAGCACCAGCCCCATTGGCGGGCCGTTGGCACATCTGGGCTTTTTCGTTCTCGACGGGTGGTTGCGTCCGGTGCCCTCCGGGGTGGTGGCGGAGTTGTACGTGGCCGGCGCCGGTTTGGCGTACGGGTATGTGCGCCGGTCGGGGTTGACGTCGTCGCGGTTTGTGGCCTGTCCTTTCGGAGCGCCGGGAACACGGATGTATCGCACCGGGGATCTGGTGCGCTGGTGCGCCGATGGGCAGCTGGAATATCTGGGTCGGGCTGACGAGCAGGTCAAGATTCGTGGGTATCGCATCGAACTCGGTGAGATCCAGGCCGCGCTGGCCGCGCTCGACGGCGTCGACCAGGCGGTGGTGATCGCCCGCGAAGACCACCCCGGCGACAAACGTCTGGTCGGCTATGTCACCGGAACCGCCGACCTAGCCGTCGCACATAGCGCCCTGGCGCAACGGCTGCCGAGCTACATGGTGCCCGCCGCGGTGGTGCAACTTGATGCGCTGCCGCTAACGGTCAACGGCAAACTCGATACCCGGGCGCTGCCCGCACCCGAATATCAGCATGCAGATCATTACCGCGCCCCGTCCGATCCGGTCGAGGAGATCCTGGCCGGCATCTTTGCCGAAGTCCTCGGGCTTGAGCGCGTCGGCGTCGACGACTCCTTCTTCGAACTTGGCGGAGATTCGTTGTCGGCGATGCGGGTGATCGCCGCAGTCAACAAATCTTTGGATGCCGGTGTCGCCGTACGGGTGTTGTTTGAGGCACCCACGGTTGCGCAGCTGACGCCCCGGCTGGGTACCGACGGACGTGGCTTGGAGCCGTTGGTGGCTGGCGATCGTCCTGCGGTGGTGCCGTTGTCGTTTGCCCAGAACCGGTTGTGGTTCTTGGATCAGTTGCAGGGGCCGTCGCCGATTTACAACATGGCGGTGGCGTTGCGGCTGTGTGGGCGCTTGGACGGCGAGGCGTTGGGTGCAGCGCTAGGCGATGTGGTGGCCCGTCATGAAAGCCTGCGGACGGTGTTCGCGGCGGCGGATGGCGTTCCGCGCCAAGTGGTGATTCCGGCCGAGCGCGCTGAGTTGGGCTGGGACGTCGTTGATGCCAGCGGCTGGCCGGCCAGCCGATTGCAGGAGACCATCGAAGAAACGGCCCGGCACAGTTTCGATTTGACGAGCGAAATCCCCTTGCGGGCAAGGCTTTTCTGCGTTACTCAGGATGAGCATGTGCTGGTGGCGGTGGTCCACCATATCGCTGCCGACGGCTGGTCAGTGGCTCCGCTGGTAACGGATTTGGGCGCGGCTTACGCCAGCCGGTGTGCCGGGCGGGCTCCGGGTTGGGCGCCATTGGCGGTGCAATATGTCGATTACACGCTGTGGCAGCGCGCGCAGTTTGGCGACTTAGATGACAGCGATAGCCCGATTGCTTCCCAGTTGACCTACTGGGCGAATGCGCTGGCCGGGATGCCTGAGCGACTGCAACTACCAACTGATCGGCCCTATCCGCCGGTTGCCGACTACCGTGGCGCCACTGTGGCCGTGGACTGGTCGGCCGAGCTGCAACAGCGGGTGTGCAAAGCGGCCGGTGAGCACAATGCGACCAGTTTCATGGTGGTGCAAGCTGCGCTGGCGGTGTTGTTGGCCAAGCTGAGCGCCAATTCCGATGTGGCGGTGGGCTTCCCGATCGCCGGGCGCCGCGATCCTGCGCTTGATGAGTTGGTGGGCTTTTTCGTCAACACCTTGGTGTTGCGGGTCGATCTGGCCGGTGACCCCACGGTGGCGGAGGTGTTGGCGCAGGTGCGCGCGCGCAGCCTGGCCGCCTACGAGCATCAGGATGTGCCGTTTGAGGTGCTGGTAGAACGGCTCAACCCGACCCGAAGCCGGGCCCATCACCCCCTGGTCCAGGTGGGGTTGGCGTGGCAGAACAATCAACCGGCCAAGTTGAGTTTGGGTGATGTGCAAGCGACCCCGCTGCCGGTGGACACCCACACCGCGCGAATGGATTTAACGTTCTCGTTGGCTGAACACTGGACTGAGGCCGGCGAGCCAGCCGGGATCGGTGGGGCGGTGGAGTTTCGCACCGATGTGTTCGACCCCGCCAGCATCGAGGTCTTGATCCAGCGTTTCGAGCGAGTGTTGGTGGCGCTGACCGCTGATCCGACGCGGCGGTTGTCATCAATGGATCTGCTCGATGGTGCTGAGCAGAACCGCCTGGACCGGTGGGGCAACCGGGCGGTGTTGACGCAGCCGGAGGCGACGTCGGTATCGATTCCGGTGTCCTTTGCCGCGCAGGTGGAGAGCGCCCCAGATGCGGTGGCGATCAGCGACGGGGAGCGGTCGTGGACCTACCGCGAGCTCGATGACGCCACTAACCGGTTGGCGCGCAAGCTGATTGCCCACAGTGTGGGTCCGGGGCAGTGCGTGGCGCTGTTGTTGGAGCGATCGGCTGGGGCCGTGGTGGGGATCTTGGCGGTGCTCAAGGCCGGGGCGGCGTATCTGCCGCTCGACCCGGGGCATCCCGACGCGCGGATCGAGTTCATGCTCACCGACGCTGCACCGGTCGCGGCGATCACCAGCGCTGAGCTGGCCGATCGGCTGGACGGGTTCGACGGGGCGGTCATCGACGTCAACGAAACCGCCGTGGGCGCCAAGCCCAGCACCGCGTTGCCAACTCCGAGCGCAGACGATATCGCGTACCTGATTTACACCTCGGGAACCACCGGCGTGCCAAAGGGGGTGGCGGTCACTCACCGCAACGTGACTCAGCTGCTGGCGTCGCCGGATGTCGGCCTGCCTCGCGTGGGGGTGCGACCGCAGTATCACACCTTGGCCTTCGACACTTCGGTGTGGGAGATTTTGGGTGCGCTGCTGCAGGGTGGACGACTGGTGATGGTGCCCGACTCGGTGGCGCGCTCGCCAGAAGACTTGCACGCCTTGCTAGTTAGCCAACACGTCAACGTGTTCGCCCAGACGCCTTCTGCGGTGGCTATGTTATCGCCGCAGGGGTTGGAGGCGGCGACGTTGATCGTGGCCGGTGAGCCCTGTCCGGCCGAGATAGTGGACCGGTGGGCGGCGCCCGGGCGGGTGATGGTCAACGCCTACGGACCCACCGAGACGGCGATGGTTGTGACGGTCAGTGCGCCTTTGACGCCGGGGGCCGGGGGGGTGCCGATCGGTTCGCCGGTGCCCGGGGCGGCGTTGTTTGTGTTGGATAATTGGCTGCGACCGGTACCGACCGGGGTAGTCGGGGAGCTGTATGTGGCTGGCCGCGGCGTCGCGTGCGGATATCGGCATCGCCCTGGATTGACCGGATCGCGGTTTGTGGCGTGTCCATTCGGCGGTTCTGGAACACGCATGTATCGCACCGGCGATTTGGTGTATTGGGGACCCGATGGGCAGTTGCGGTACTTAGGGCGTGCGGATGAGCAGGTCAAGATTCGCGGCTATCGCATCGAGTTGGGCGAGATTCAATCCATCCTGGACGGACTAGACGGGGTGGATCAAGCGGTGGTGGTTGCCCGCGAGGAGCGGCCCGGCGATAAACGGCTGGTCGGTTATGTGACCGGAAGCGCAGATCCGGACATCGCGCGCGCGCAGCTGGCCGATCGCCTCCCGCTGTATATGGTGCCGACCGCGGTGGTGGTGCTCGAGGCACTGCCGCTCACTCCGAACGGCAAACTGGATACCCGCGCACTGCCGGCACCGGAGTATCAGGATGCTGATCGTTACCGCGCTCCGGCCAGCCCGGTTGAAGAGGTATTGGCTGGCATTTATTCCAGGGTCTTGGGTGTAGAGCGGGTTGGGGTCGACGACTCATTTTTCGACTTGGGCGGGGATTCGTTGTCGGCGATGCGAGTGGTTGCCGCGATTAATACCGCGTTGGATGCCGGCGTCGCTGTGCGGGTGCTGTTCGAAGCACCCACCGTTGCCCAACTGGCGCCGCGGCTGGCTGCTGGCGGACGTGGCTTGGAGCCGTTGGTGGCTGGCGATCGTCCTGCGGTGGTGCCGTTGTCGTTCGCCCAGAACCGGTTGTGGTTCTTGGACCAATTGCAGGGTCCCTCACCTATTTACAACTTGGCGGTAGCGTTGCGACTGGGTGGGCGCCTGGATACCGCGGCGCTGGGTGCCGCACTGAGCGACGTGGTGACCCGCCATGAAAGCTTGCGCACGGTGTTCGCCGCTGCTGATGGTGTCCCGCAACAGGTGGTTGTCCCGATTGAGCGCGCTGAGTTGGGTTGGGACATCGTTGATGCGAGCGGTTGGCCGGCAAGCCGGTTGCAGGAAGCCGTCGAAGAAACGGCGCGTCGGTCGTTCGATCTAGCGAGCGACCTTCCTTTGCGGGCACGGCTTTTCCGTGTTGCCGACGATGAACATGTGTTGGTGGCGGTGGTGCACCACATCGCTGCTGATGGTGTCTCCATGAGGCCGTTGGTGGCTGATCTCGGTGTGGCGTATGCCAGCCGGTGTGCCGGCGAGGCTCCCAGGTGGACGCCGTTGGCGGTGCAATACGTGGACTACACGCTGTGGCAGCGCGCGCAATTCGGTGACTTGGCGGACCGGCACAGTCGTATCGCCTCCCAGTTGGACTTCTGGCAGGGGACTTTGGCCGGGATGCCCGAGCGCCTGGCGTTGCCCACGGATCGGCCCTATCCGCCGGTGGCTGATTACCGGGGTGCCAGTGTGGCA